>CAJZDE010000140.1:0-4426 GCA_915063165.1 uncultured Streptococcus sp. | reverse complement strand
TGGCAGAAATTTATCTAGCAGGTGGTTGTTTTTGGGGTTTAGAGGAGTATTTTTCCCGAATTTCGGGAGTGCTAGGAACCAGTGTCGGCTACGCTAATGGCCAAGTCGAAACGACCAATTACCAGTTGCTCAAGGAAACAGACCATGCAGAGACTGTTCAAGTGATCTATGATGAGAAAGCAGTGTCACTCAGAGAGATTTTGCTTTATTATTTCCGAGTCATTGATCCCTTGTCTATTAACCAGCAAGGGAATGACCGTGGTCGCCAATATCGAACGGGGATCTATTACCAAGATGAAGCAGACTTGCCAGCTATCTACACAGTGGTGCAGGAGCAGGAGCGTATGCTGGGTCGAAAGATTGCAGTAGAGGTGGAGAAACTTCGCCACTACATTTTAGCAGAAGACTACCATCAAGACTATCTCAAGAAAAATCCTTCAGGTTATTGTCATATCGATGTGACGGATGCTGAGAAGCCCTTGATTGATGCATCAAATTATGAAAAGCCTAGTCAAGAGGTGTTAAAGAAAAGCTTAACTGAAGAGTCTTATCGTGTTACGCAAGAAGCTGCTACAGAGGCGCCATTTACCAATGCTTATGACCAAACTTTTGAAGAGGGGATTTATGTAGACATCACGACAGGGGAGCCACTCTTTTTTGCTAAGGATAAGTTTGCCTCAGGTTGTGGTTGGCCAAGTTTTAGTCGTCCGATTTCTAAGGAGTTGATTCACTATTACAAGGACCTGAGCCATGGAATGGAGCGAATCGAGGTTCGTTCTCGCTCAGGCAATGCTCACTTGGGTCATGTTTTCACAGATGGACCTCAGGAGTTAGGTGGCCTGCGTTACTGTATTAATTCTGCCTCCTTGCGCTTTGTAGCCAAGGATGAGATGGAAAAAGCAGGATATGGCTATCTATTACCTTACTTAAACAAATAAAACTGAGAGGGTGGGGCTTCCCACTTTCTTCATTTCTAGAATATGAATAGAAGGGATCTATGAAACACTTACTATCTTACTTCAAATCCTATATCAAAGAATCCATTTTAGCTCCCTTGTTCAAGCTACTTGAAGCTGTTTTTGAACTCTTGGTTCCCATGGTGATTGCTGGGATTGTTGACCAGTCCTTGCCCCAGAGAGATCAAGGGCATCTCTGGATGCAGATTGGCCTACTCCTTGTCTTTGCAGTGATTGGTGTTTTAGTGGCCTTGGTAGCCCAGTTTTACTCAGCTAAGGCTGCGGTGGGTTTTGCCAAAGAACTGACAGACGACCTTTATCGTCATATTCTTTCCTTACCCAAGGACAGCAGAGATCGTTTGACAACTTCTAGCTTGGTGACTCGCTTGACTTCGGATACCTACCAGATACAGACTGGTATCAATCAATTCCTGCGCCTCTTTTTGAGAGCGCCTATTATCGTTTTTGGAGCCATTTTTATGGCCTATAGAATCTCAGCTGAGCTGACTTTCTGGTTCTTAGTTATGGTTGTCATTTTGACGATTGTCATTGTCGGCCTATCTCGGCTGGTCAATCCTCTCTACAGCAGTCTCAGAAAGAAAACGGACCAGCTGGTTCAGGAAACGCGCCAGCAATTGCAAGGGATGCGAGTTATTCGTGCTTTTGGTCAGGAAAAACGAGAGTTACAGATTTTTCAAACCCTTAACCAAATTTATGCCAGATTGCAAGAAAAGACAGGTTTCTGGTCAAGTTTGTTAACACCTCTGACCTATCTGATTGTTAATGGAACTCTCCTCGTCATTATCTGGCAGGGATATATTTCAATTCAAGGAGGTTTACTCAGTCAAGGTGCCCTCATTGCCCTTATCAACTATCTCTTGCAGATTTTGGTGGAATTGGTCAAGCTAGCTATGTTGATCAATTCTCTCAATCAGTCTTATATCTCAGCTAAACGAATCGAGGAAGTTTTTACCGAAGCTCCAGAAGATATTTTTTCAGAATTAGAACAAAAGCAAGCTACCGGTGATCGGGTTTTACAAGTCCAAGAATTAACTTTTACCTATCCTGATGCCGCCCAGCCTTCTCTGAGAAACATTTCCTTTGATATGAAGCAAGGGCAAATCCTTGGTATCATCGGAGGAACTGGTTCTGGTAAATCAAGCTTGGTGCAAGTCTTACTTGGACTTTATCTAGTAGACAAGGGGAGCATTGACCTTTATCGAAATGGTCGTAGTCCTCTTAATCTTGAGCAGTGGCGGTCTTGGATTGCCTATGTACCTCAAAAAGTCGAACTCTTTAAAGGAACTATTCGTTCCAACTTGACATTGGGTTTCAATCGAGAAGTATCTGACCAGCAACTCTGGCAAGCTTTGGAGATTGCGCAAGCTAAGGATTTTGTCAGTGAAAAGGAAGGACTCTTAGACGCCTTAGTTGAGGCAGGAGGGCGAAATTTCTCAGGCGGACAAAAACAAAGGCTGTCTATTGCTCGAGCAGTATTGCGCCAAGCTCCATTTCTCATCCTAGATGATGCGACATCGGCCCTCGACACCATTACCGAGTCCAATCTCTTGAAAGCTATCCGAGAAAATCTGCCAAATACAAGCTTAATCTTGATTTCTCAACGGACTTCGACACTTCAGATGGCTGACCAGATTCTCCTCTTGGAAAAAGGTGAGCTCCTAGCTGTTGGCAAGCACGATGACTTGATGAAGGCTAGCCAAGTCTATCGCGAAATCAATGCATCCCAACATGGAAAGGAGGACTAGTATGAAACGACAAACCGCAAACCAGACGCTCAAACGTTTGGCCATAGATTTAGCAAGCCATCCCTTTCTCCTTTTCCTAGCCTTTCTAGGAACTATTGCCCAAGTTGCTTTATCGATCTACCTACCTATTCTGATTGGGCAGGTCATTGACCAGGTCCTCGTAACTGGTTCTTCACCAGTTTTTTGGCAGATTTTCATCCAGATGATCTTGGTGGTCATAGGAAATACACTGGTACAATGGGCCAATCCTCTTCTTTATAATCGTCTAATCTTCTCTTATACCAGAGACTTGCGAGAGCGAATCATTCATAAGCTCCATCGGTTACCGATTGCTTTTGTGGATCGGCAGGGCAGTGGAGAGATGGTCAGTCGTGTAACCACAGACATAGAACAGCTGGCAGCCGGCTTGACCATGATTTTCAATCAATTTTTCATTGGCGTTTTGATGATTTTGGTCAGCATTCTAGCCATGCTCCAAATTCATCTCCTCATGACCCTCTTGGTCTTGCTGTTGACGCCCCTATCCATGGTGATTTCACGCTTTATTGCCAAACGGTCTTATCATCTCTTCCAGAAGCAAACAGAGACCAGGGGGATTCAGACTCAGTTGATTGAAGAATCGCTTAGCCAGCAGACTATTATCCAGTCTTTCAATGCTCAGACAGAGTTTATCCAAAGACTGCACGAGGCTAATGATAACTACGCAGACTATTCTCAGTCAGCTATCTTTTATTCTTCAACGGTCAATCCTTCGACTCGATTTGTAAATTCGCTCATTTATGCCCTTCTAGCTGGAGTGGGAGCTTATCGTATCATGATGGGATCCACACTGACCATTGGACGTTTAGTGACTTTTTTGAACTATGTCCAGCAGTACACTAAGCCCTTTAACGATATTTCTTCAGTTCTAGCCGAATTGCAAAGTGCTCTCGCTTGTGCAGATCGTGTTTATGCTGTCTTAGAGAGTCCTGAGGTGACTGAAACAGGTAAGGAAGTTTTGACCAGTGACCAAGTTAAGGGAGCTATTTCCTTTAAACATGTCTCTTTTGGTTACCATCCTGAAAAGATTTTGATTAAGGATTTATCGATTGACATTCCAGCTGGTAGCAAGGTTGCTATTGTTGGTCCTACGGGTGCTGGAAAATCAACCCTCATCAATCTCCTCATGCGTTTTTATCCCATTAAATCGGGAGATATCTTGCTAGATGGTCGTTCCATTTATGACTATACCCGAGCATCATTGAGACAACAAATTGGCATGGTGCTACAGGAAACTTGGCTCAAGCAAGGGACCATTCATGACAATATTGCCTTTGGCAATCCTGAAGCCAGTCGGGAGCAGGTGATTGCTGCTGCCAAAGCAGCCAATGCAGACTTTTTCATCCAACAGTTGCCGCAGGGATACGATACTAAGTTGGAAAATGCAGGAGAATCTCTATCTGTCGGTCAAGCCCAGCTTTTGACCATCGCCCGAGTCTTTCTAGCTATTCCAAAGATTCTTATCTTAGACGAGGCAACTTCCTCCATCGATACTCGGACAGAAGTGCTAGTTCAGGATGCCTTTGCTAAACTCATGAAGGGACGAACAAGTTTTATCATTGCCCACCGCTTGTCTACTATTCAGGATGCGGATCTGATTCTAGTCTTGGTGGATGGTGACATCGTGGAGCATGGAAACCATCAGGATCTCATGGCTAGAAAGGG
>CAJZDE010000139.1:0-4438 GCA_915063165.1 uncultured Streptococcus sp. | reverse complement strand
GGTTTTGGACGGTAAATCCTGCTTGTTTGAGGATACGCTCTGCGATATAGCTACGTAAACCGCTGTGGCAGCTAACGATGTAGGCTTGATTCTTGTCCAGTTCGTCCAAGCGTTCCCGTAGTTCGTTTAGGGGGATGTGGATGGTATCGACTTTGAGTCGGCCACTCTGGAATTCGCCACTTGTCCGTACATCTAGGAATTTCTTACCGGCGGCTAGTTCGTCTTCTAGTTGGTACCATTGAATATTGTCGCTTAAACCTTCGATTAGGTTCAAGGCTGCATAGCCCAGCATATTGACGGGATCCTTAGCAGAGCCAAATGGTGGCGCATAGGTGAACTCCAATTCTGGTAAGTCAAAGACGGTGAGATTTCCCTTGATAGCAGTTGCTAGGATATCAATTCGCTTGTCAACACCTTTTTCCCCAACTCCTTGGGCACCATAGATTTTTCCAGTGGTTGGGTCAAAGAGAAGTTTCAAGGTGAGATCAGTAGCGCCAGGATAATAACCAGCGTGATCTTTTCCAGTGACATGAAGTGCCTTGTAAGGAAGTTGATTCATGCGAAGGATACGTTCGCTGAGACCAGTCGAAGCGGCTGTCATATCAAAGGCACGAACGATCGCAGTGCCGATGCTGCCCTTGTTTGTACGACCGAGTCCTGCGATGACGTCCGCCACTTGGCGCCCCTGACGATTGGCAGGAGAAGCAAGAGAGATGAGAGCGTCTTGGCCTGTAATCTCTTGCTTGACGACGATGGCATCCCCGACTGCAAAGATATCTTTTTGACTGGTTTCGTAGTGTTCGTCGACTAAGATACCGCCACGTAGTCCCAGTTCAATCCCCGCAACTTTAGCTAGTTCATTTTCAGGTTCAACACCGACAGAAAGGATGGTGAGGTCAGAAGTGATCTTTTGACCGTTTTCGAGAACGATGACTTTTCCCTGGTCTTCAAATCGAGTCGCAGACTGGGAAGTGATAACGCGGATGCCGTTTTTGACCAATTCTGCTTGGACAAAGGCCGCCATTTCTTGATCTAATGGTGGCAAGACATGTGGTGCTTTCTCCACGATGGTGACTTGCAAGCCCCGTTTCGCCAGATTTTCAGCCATTTCAAGCCCGATAAAGCCTGCACCGATGACGACAGCTTCTTTTGGATGATTGTCCAAGGCCGCCATAATATCGTCGAGATCGGGAACATTGCGGAGCGTGTAGGCGTTCTTAGCTTCTGCCAAACCTTCAATGGCAGGAACAAACGGTTTAGCTCCTGGAGAGAGGATCAGCTTGTCGTAGCTTTCCGTGAATTCCTGTTCATCGTGTCGCACCGTCACAGTGTGTTCTTCTGGCGAAATCTGGATAACCTCGTGAAATGGCCGCACATCGAGATTAAAGCGTGCCCTGAGACTTTCAGGAGTTTGGACCAATAAACTATCACGGTTTGCAATTTCTCCTGAAACATAGTAAGGAAGTCCGCAGTTTGCAAAGGAAACAAAGGGACCTTTCTCAAAAATAGTGATTTCAGCGTCTTCCATGAGACGTCTGAGGCGGGTTGCTGCTGACATACCGCCTGCAACTCCTCCGACAATGATAATTTTCATTGACTTTCTCCTTTATGCTTCTAGATGACCTTACCTGTCCAAGCGCTCATACCGCCTCGGACATTGATGACATCGTAGCCTTTTTTCTTTAGCTTCTTCGCAGCTAGTTTGCTTCGCACACCAGAATGACAAATGACATAAAGCGTTTCTTTTGTCGCTGGTGTGTAAGATCCGATTTCGGATAGAGGGACATTCTTGGCATTTTTGATATGACCTCTATGGAATTCCGTAGGCGTCCGAACATCCAGTAGCTGAATCGGTTCTCTGAGTTTAGCTTCTAACTCGCTGGTAGAAATACTGTCAATTTTTGTAAATAATAAGTGAAACATAGGCACCTCCAAATATACCCTTGTGGGGTATATTAAACCATGAAGTTAAGCTTTTGTCAAGCAAGTTGTTTTGACTTGGGAGGGAATTAGTTTCGAGAGCCTAGAAAGCAGGCTATTCTTGACCTTTCAAAGTCTTTTTGATATGATGGCCTCAAACTAAGTGTGAGGTATTAAGATGACCAGTGAATACCAGAAAATGATTGCAGGAGAATCCTATCATCCGTTTGACCCCGAGTTGCGGGACTTGGCTCAGACAGCACGACAGAAGCAGGCAGATTTCAACCAGGAGTTAGATCCCTTGAAAGGGGCAGAGATTATCAAGACTTGGTTTGGTTCAACTGGGGAAAATCTCTATGTCAATCCACGCCTGGTGGTCGATTATGGAGTCAATATCCATCTAGGGGAAAATTTTTATTCTAATTGGAATTTGACCATGCTGGATGTTTGTCCGATTCGCATCGGTAACAATGCCATGCTTGGCCCCAACTGTCAGTTTTTAACCCCACTCCATCCACTGGATCCGCATGAACGCAATTCAGGGGTCGAATACGGCAAGCCCATCACCATCGGTGACAATTTCTGGGCTGGAGGTGGCGTCATTGTCCTTCCTGGAGTGACACTGGGAAATAATGTCGTCGCTGGAGCAGGGACCGTGATTACCAAGTCCTTTGGAGACAATGTTGTCCTAGGTGGCAATCCTGCGCGTGTCATTAAGGAAATCCCAGTTAAAGAAAACTAAAAAGAACAGCCCAGGCTGTTCTTTTTATGAACTCTAATCTTATAAATTTTTCTTCTTTTTTGCTTTCTTGGTCAAGGAAACATCGCACTGAGGGATGTTGGTTTTAAAAATCTATTAAAGGTAGTCTAGAGTTCAAAAATTGTTTTAGCAGCCCTTTCTAAAAAATTACTAGGCGAAATCTAATCCAAACTGAATTTAAGGAAACTTTCAGAAGAGTTTTAGTTTCGTTTCAGGAATCTTCTGTAGACTGTCTAGCTATATCATACGAAGGAGAGGAAAAAGGTATGAAATCAAAAAAATGGACCCTACTCGTAACGAGTTTAACGGCAATGGTGCTGCTGGCAGCATGTGCCCAGTCAACAACTACATCCAATACCAATGCAACGACAAATAGTGCAACAACAACTTCAACAAAGACAAACCAAACTTCCTATTTTACTGAGAAGGACTATGATACTTCTTATGATGAAAGCACAGCTTCTAAGATTGAGTTATCTGGCTCATCTGCAAACGTCTCTGGAGATGGGGTGACAGTCTCTGGCTCAACAGTGACCATCACAAAATCTGGAACCTATGTGATTTCAGGTCAGTCTGACGGAGTGCAGATCAAGGTCGAGGCAGATAAGTCGGCAGATGTTCACCTAGTCCTAAAAGGTGTCACCATGACCAACACCAATGCAGCAATTTCTGCGACATCAGCTGGCCATGTCTACTTGACTCTAGCAGAGGGAACCACCAACAGTCTCTCTGACTCAAGCTCTAACAGCGACGAAAAAGCTGACGCAGCTCTCTTTTCTAAGGTGGATTTGACCATCAACGGGAAAGGAACTCTCAATGTAGATGGTAAGAAAAACAATGGGATCAAGGCTAATGACACCCTCCACATCACGGGTGGAACCTATAACATCACAGCAGTTGGCGATGCCTTTAATGTCAATGATGAACTCAACATCACTGGTACGACCATGACTATCGACGCCAAAGAAGATGGGGTCAAGGTGGACAATGATGAGGATACTTCAGTCGGAACCATGTACCTATCCAACAACAACATCACCGTCACAGCAGGAGATGATGGCATCCACGCATCAGGTGATTTGGTTATCGATAGTGGTACCTACACCGTCAAGAATTCGACAGAAGGACTTGAAGGTAAGTCAATCACTATCAACGGTGGGGACATTACCATCTATTCGACAGATGATGGAGTCAATGCAGCTAATAAAAACGCCCAACAGAGTGAAATCTTCTTCACCATGAACGGTGGGAACCTGACAGTAGAAGTCGGCCAAGGGGACACAGACCCAATCGACTCGAACGGCAATATCACAGTCACAGGCGGAACCATTAAAATGACTGGTCAAACAGGTTTTGACTTTGATGGAACAGCGACCTACACAGGTGGAGATATCTATCTCAATGGTGAAAAACAAACGGAAATTGTCAACTCTATGCCTGGTGGCGGAGGACCAAATGGAGGCCCTCAAGGCGAAGGTCCAGCCCCTGGCGGACAAGGATAAAAAGAATCTCCTTTCTCGAAAGAGAAGGGAGAGTTTTTGTGCTTGAGAGATGGATTGTAGCTAAAATAACTTCCAATTAGGTCTTGAAAATCTCTTAGTCTATTTCATATAAAAATGAGTAAAATGAATTTCCATTGCTAAAATCATCAAGGTTGTGACAGCAATGACGATGGTTGGATTGGCTGAGAAAAGTAGAGGAAGAATAGGCCTTTAAAAAGTGGACAGGAAAGACCATTTCAGAGTATTGTGAAGAAAT
>CAJZDE010000138.1:0-4443 GCA_915063165.1 uncultured Streptococcus sp. | reverse complement strand
CTCAAAATCCACATAGAAGAGACCGTAACGCTTTTCGTAACCATTTGACCAAGAAAAGACATCCATCAGCGACCAGATAAAGTAGCCTTTGACATTGGCTCCATCAGAGATTGCATCTGAAATCACTTCCATATGTTTCTTAACATAATCAATCCGCCCATCATCGTAGACTGTCCCATCCACAAACTCATCTTTGTATCCGAGACCATTCTCTGTGATGTAGATTTTCTTGTAATTTGGGTAATCTTGTTTCACGCGCATGATTTGATCATACAAACCTTGAGGATAGATAATCCAGTCCCAGTCCGTACGTGAGACATAGTCAGGCGCCACTCGACGTCCAACTCCCTTAATCTGATACTTAGAGCTTCCTTTTTCACCCTTACCGTTATGAATGATTTCTGTTTCGCCATCAAAGGCTTGCATCCAATCACTCATGTAATAGTTAATTCCAAGGAAGTCGTTCAAGTCTTTTGCAGCTTCTAGCACAGCGAAGTCTTCTTCACGCAAATCTAAGCTTCCACCATTGACTGCTAAGATATGGTTGACACCTTCCATGGTTTCTTCGGAATATCGTCCTAGATAAGTTGCATCCAAGATAAATTTATTGTGGATGATATCTTCCAACTCAGCAGCGCGAACATCTGCTTGATTTTCAGGATCTAGAGGATATTTAGTAGGCAGGGCGTGAACCACACCAATTTCCCCTTTATAACCTTTATCTTTATATAGCTTGACTGCACGCGCATGAGAAACCATCATATTGTGGTGAGATTGAAATACTTTGGCAAGGTCGTACTGAATACCTGGAGGGAATTTCCCAACCAAGTATTGACCATCACCAATTGGTCCAATTTCATTGAATGTTGTCCAATAGTTTACTTCTGGGAATTCTTCAAAACAGAAGGCCGCGTAGTCTACAAAGTGTTCAATGTTTTCACGGTTTAAGAAGTCTCCATTTGAATGTAGAGCTTCTGGCGTATCAAAGTGATGAAGAGTTACAAAGGGCTCAACATGGCGTTTGTGGCACTCTGCAAATAGATTATGATAGAACTCAACCCCCTTGTCATTAACCTTCCCATAACCAGTTGGAAAGATACGTGACCAAGCGATTGAAATACGGATACCATTGACACCATACTCTTCTGCAAGTTTGAGGTCAACTGGGTATTTGTGATAGAAATCACTGGCTGGTTCTGCAGTGTACCAGTAATTATCTTCAAGATATTTATCCCACGCTACTGCTCCTTTACCATCAGTATGTGTAGCACCTTCTGCTTGGTAGGCCGCTGTTGCTCCGCCAAATATAAAGTCTTTTGGTAATGTTTTTGACATTTGATTCACCTTTCAAGAAATAGAAATGAGACAGAGATGTAGTTGGGAGGAGTTCCTCCATCTCACTTCTTTGCTATTAACTTTTTATTCTTCAAACTGCGCTTGAACAAAGGCAAGAGCGCCTTTTCCATCGCGAGTCAATTTAATATATTGGCCACCTTCAGTCTTGGCAAGTTTGATACCAAGTTTGTCGGTTTCTGCTTTCATATCTTCAAAGTTAGAAGCTACCTGAGGAGCAAGGATAACCAGATCAAACTCTGGCAACATTTCACGGTGAGCCCCATAGCCACCAGCTGCTGCTTTGACAGGAACTTTATATTCTTCTGCCGCTTTATTTAAAGCATTTGCGAGGAGACCACTTGTTCCTCCACCTGCACAGAGGACGAGAACATTTGTTTCCTTAGTAATTGTATTTTGAGATGCTTCTACACCTGCTTTTTCAAGAATAGCATCCGCTTTGGCAGTATTGAAGTTTGCAGCTACTTTTTCTTTCAATTCATCATTGGCTTTACCAGAACGCTCTTCTTCAAGAATTTGTTCATCATAAACCTTGAGGAATGGATAGTAAATGGCTACGTCTACAAGAATTAACAAAGCAGCAAGTACAAATGACAAGAATTGGAAGTTTGTACCGAGAACAATACCGAGAGGACCTGGTGTTGTCCAAGGAAGGTTGGCAGTAAATGAGTTCATGCCAAGCGTCTCAATGAAGAATTTAAAGATCCATACGTTGGCAATTGGCGCAAAGATGAAAGGAATAAAGAAAATTGGGTTCAAGACAAGTGGTGCACCAAACAGGATTGGTTCGTTTACTCCAAAGAATGTTGGTACAACAGACGCACGTCCGATTGCACGGTTACGTTTTGATTTTGTTAACCACATGAACATGAATGGAACAACCAGTGTCGCACCAGTACCACCCATGGTAACGATAAACATTTGTGTACCAGAAGTAAGAATCTTGTCAGCGTGCATACCTTGTTGGAGAAGGTTCAAGTTGACTTCGGCATTTGCATAGGTAATAGCTGCGATAGCAGGTTCGACGATTGAAGGACCATGGATACCAACAAACCAGAAGAAGGCAAAAGCACCAAAGATAATGGTAATACCTAGATAACCATCAGCAGCAGAGAATAATGGTGCAAAGAATTTACCGATTGATTCAGCTACGCTTGCACCAACAAAATGACGAGCTAGTAAATCAAGAGCATAAAGAGAAACCACTGATAGAGTGAATGGAATCACATCTTTAAAGACTTGTGAGATATTTGGTGGAACTTCGTCAGGCATACGAATAGTGACGTTGTTCTTAACACAAACCTTATAGATGGCTACAGTAACAAAGGCAGCAAGGAAGGCTGAAAGTAAACCTTTTGTCCCAAGGAAACCAGTCGCAAAGCCACCTTCAATTGGATCAGCTGCTAACATCAACAAACCGACAATCGCTGCCAAAAGAGTTGACATATAGTTGATTTGGTTGGTTTTTTCCATGCTACGGTTTACTGAGTCGGTCAATGACTTAGCTGTTGTACCAGCTACCAAGAGAGCCAGAATCCCCATTGAATAGCTATAAGGTTTCATGAGGAGATTAACAACATCATCAGACCATTTAAAGCCCCATGAGTTTGGTACAAAAGCAATCAAGATAAAGATGCTTGAGAAGAGAATAACAGGCATACCTGCAATGAAACCATCACGAATAGCACGAAGATAGATATTACGAGATAGTTTCTCAAAGAAAGGTTTCCCTTTCTCGATAAATGAAATTAGTTTGTTCATTACTTAACTCCTCTCTTGTAGAGTTCGATTAAATGGTGCATCAAATCTTTTAACAAAATGGTAGTCATCAAGTGATCCTGACCGTGCATCATGGTTACACTATAGGCCAAATCTTCACCAGCTGCCTCCTTGGTCAATAGACTTGTTTGCGCGTGATGTGCTTCAGCAATGCAAGAACCAGCTTCTTCAACTAAGCTATCCGCTTTCGCGAAATCACCAGCTTCAGCAGCCTTCAAGGCTTCCAATAGTTTTGAACGAGCATCGCCAGCATAGGCAACAATCTCAAAACCTAACAATGTTACTTCTTCTCTATTCATGATAGAATCCTCCTTATATATTGTTTGATAAATCTTATGACAGTAAACGTTGGATATGTAGAACCAGATAAACTCGTTCACTCTTATACAAATCAAGACCCGTATGTTGCGTAATCACATCATAAATCTTGGAGCCGACCTCAAATGCCTTTGGATAGGAATGTTTAATATGATCTTCCATATCCAGAAGTGATTGGTTATCATCTCTAGATCTGTCTAAATAATCCAAGAAATAATTCAAATGAATCATAAAGCGGTCATAGAAATGGTTATTCTCTTTGGTTCGTTGAATTGCATAACCCTTTAGCACTTCTTCAACATTCCTGAGAATTTCTTTCCTCTTATCTATCGACTCCACAAGTTTCACTTCATTTTCACCTTCGGCATTGATGAAATGATAAGCAATCCTAATAATTTCATCCTCAGGGAAATGATCTGTCAACTTCTGACGATAGATCTCAAAGGCTTCCTTTGCGATTTGAAAAGCGACAGGATACTTAGTGGAAATATCTGGCAGATTACTATCCTTGTACCTTCCTTGTGCTAGAGCTTGGTAAGAGCAGTAAATATGATCTGTCAAGGTTACGTAGAGATACTCTTGAATCGGATAATGATATTTCTTTGATAGCTTATCAATAATCTCATAGGTCACTGTGATAAAATCAAGCGGAACATCTTTGAGCAGAGCCATAAAGTTTTCCCTGGACTCTTCTGTCTTCATCCGAAAGATTTTCTCAACTTGTTCTTCACCAATCAAATCCCCCTTCTTTTTCCCAAATGCAATCCCCTTACCAATCACAATCACCTCTTCTCCTTTGTCATTTCTGACAAGCGAGACGTTGTGATTCATTGGGTTTAGAATTCGATACATGGCAACCTCCTTTTATATCTTAAAGGTATATTAGTACAAAAAATGACCACAAATGAACTAGAAAATCCTTTGATTTCTAATCCACCTGTGATCATGCCTAATATTACTTAGTAACACTCACCTTGTATTAACTTGTGATTT
>CAJZDE010000137.1:0-4467 GCA_915063165.1 uncultured Streptococcus sp. | reverse complement strand
TCTCTCCAATTTATTTCTATATCGGATTTTCTCTATTGTAACACCTTTCATTCTATCTGTCAATTATTTCGATTTAGAAATAATTTTTACCAACAAAAAAGACCTCCTACCTAAAGTAGAAGATCTTCACTTTTTATTAACTTAATCTGTCATTTCGGACACCAAGGTTCGATGTTCCAGTGGTAGACTGCACATAACCAGCAAGAAGATGAATCCTGACTGAATCCAGAAGAGAGCCAAGTCAAAAATTCCATGTACAGCGACTACTGTAAGGAAGGAGAGATAAAGACCGATAATTGGTCGTTTGCCCGACTCCTGACTCATATCCATCATCATGTGAACCGGGATAACCGAAGAAATGGATAGGAGAATGGTTCCAATTAAACCATAACTTAAAATAGTATCAATGTAAAGACTATGCGCGTGTTCGTGGTAAGGTGCATGAATTCTCGGATAGGAGTTCATATAGGTCAGTGGACCCTCACCCCAGATCGGATTTTGCTTGAACAAAGTCATACCTGCATTCCAAATTGAAACGCGCTCCTCCATTGAAGAATCTAGCGTTCCCATACGGACACCCAAATCGCTTGAGAAGAGGAAACAAAGGCCAATCCCGAAAACTCCAATACTGAGCCAGAAGGCACGCCAGTTTTTAATGGTTGTAAAGAGATAAATGATGGCACCAGCGATGATGGCAGGAAAGGCTGTTCTATTTTGTGTAAAATTCAAACCAAATAGATTCACAAAACCTGCTAGCACACAAAAGACTTTCAACCATCTTAGCTTCGTCGTTGTAAAGAGATAAAAGGCAATCATGATACAGAAGCAACAAATGATCCCATAGTAGTTAGGATTAAAGAAGGTCACCTCTGCACGGTTCTGGTGCCACACTTGCATATTGGGCGAAAGAAAGGCGTAGTTAAATTTCTTTACAATTTGGAAATGCTCCAAGGTAGCAAAAACAGCAGAGAGCACACTACCAAACAAGATTGTCTGCAGTATCAGTCGAAAGAAAGCATGTGTCAGACGTTTCTGGTAAAAACTAAAGAAAATGAGGAAGAGAAACATCAGTAAAGATGCAACCAATCCAAGCCAGTTCTTGGCGACGATAGAGATGATACTACTGTAGGCAATAAAAAAGAGAAGTACAGGATGTTTGGCCAATCCTTTGATAATTCCCTTCATCTCCCCAGTAACAAGTAAACCTATCAAATATAAAGCAAAGAGGGCTAAGAACAAATAAAAAGGTAAAAAGATACTTATGATCATCAAATATAAAAAGAAATCTTTTTTCGAAAGCCCTCTTATCTTATCCAGTAATCCAATTGATTTCAAAACGGATCCTTTCTGTTCTGGATTTCTCCAGAAGATAAATGCTAAACTATCTTTATATTCTACCATTTTTTCCGTCATTTGGGAACAATGAACACGTTTTCACCACAAAAAATTCTATCATCAATATAGCACTAGAACTGAATTTTTCTGCCGTTTTCCACTACTTGATAGGTCTGACTTTGCAGATCAATTTCTGCTACTGCTGTTACGGACTTGTCTTTATTTTGACGTTTGATTACAATGCTGTGAGCTGTTGGTGTTTCAATGTCAATAGTCCCTTCTAGGTCAAAGGCCTCTGACCGATTACGGAAAGAAAATAGATTGAGAAGGGACTTCACCACAGGACGTTGAACTTCTTCTGCTATTTCCTCATTGCTATAGTAATGACGATTAATATTTCGACCTTCTTTGGTTTCTTCTAATAATTTCAAGTCATTTTTTCCTGCTAATAGCCCCACATAGTAAACCTGAGGAATGCCTGGAGCAAAAGCTTGAATCAAACGAGCTAGGAAGTACTTGACATCATCATCTCCAAGCGCAGAATAGTAGGTTGAATTGATTTGGTAGATATCTAGATTGTTATACTCTGCACTAGAGTACTTACGTTTGACATTCGCTCCAACCTTATAGAGCTCATTTGAAGCATAGTCAATTTCATCATCAGTCAGGATATCCTTGACATCCACCACTCCAATCCCATCATGGGTGTCTAGTGTCGTAAATTGCTTCATCGGGCTCATCTTTAACCACTTAGCTAAGCGCTCTGTTCTGGAACTGTAAAGAGTATAAAGGGTCACCATTGGAAGGGCAAAATCGTAAACATAGTAATCATGATCCGCTATTTTAAACTGAATCGAATAGTGTTCATGAATCTCAGGTAAGAGCTCTGCACCGTATTCAGCTGCTATATCCCGGACCTTATCCAATAAGTCCCAAATATCTGGTTCCACAAAGAAATCATTGGTATCCAATTTCTTCACTGCATAAGCAAAGGCATCTAGACGAATCAAATCACACCCATTACTCGCTAGATGTTGAATCGTCTTACGAATGAATCTCATCGTTACTTCTTGGGTCACATCAAGATCAATCTGCTCCTCACCAAAAGTATTCCACAAATGTTCTACTGAACCATCCGCAAAAAGAATCTCTTGTTTTGGTGCACGATCCTTACGTTTGTAAATTAAATCCACATCAGCTTGTGTCGGACGATTTTCCGGCCAAAACTTGTCCCAGTTTAAAAAGAGATCTTTAAATTCACTAGCTCCATGTTTTTCTTGATAGTCCTTATAATATTTAGATTGACGAGAAATATGGTTAATCATAAAATCAAACATAAGATAATATTTCTCACCTAAACGCTTAACATCCTCCCAATCACCAAACGCTGGATCCACTTCATCGTAGTCCACTGGTGCAAATCCACGATCACCTGTTGACGGGAAAAATGGTAGAAGGTGAACTCCCCCAATAGCATCGCCAAAATGTTCTTCCAAATTCTCATACAAGTCTTTAAGGTTATTTCCAAGACTATCTGAGTAAGTAATCAACATAGTTTTATTTTGAATGGTCATAGATGGTCTCCTTTTTCTGATGAAAGCCAAGTCTTATATGACCTGGCTTCGTAAATGAAAGATATTTTTAGATTTTTGTTCACATTGAACTCGTACTACTATAGACTGCAAACAACTAAGTACTACTTTCTTGTTTTCTACATAGAATTGTCAACAAGCTGAACTGTTCCTCTATGTATAAAATTATAGATTCTCTAAGCACTTTCTTACTTCACTGCCCCGTTACTCATTCCTGAAATGATATGTTTTTGGAAGATGAGGTAGACAATGGTTATCGTTACAATTCCCACAATATAAGATGCAAAGCTTGGGCCATAGTCATTGAAATACTGACCTTGATAGTTGTACTGGAAGAGAGGCAAAGTCCACATCTTAGAATCCTTATTTAATATCAACAATGGCAACATAAAGTCATTCCAGAACCATAGTGCATTAATAATCAAAGTTGTAGCATGCATGGGCTTCAGCATTGGAAAAATGATTCGACGGTAAGTTGTAAATCGATCCGCTCCATCGATTTCCGCAGCTTCATCCAAACTATCTGGTATACTGATTTTAATATAACCAACATACAAGAAGAGAGTCTGTGGAATAGCATAAGTTAGGTAGAGTATTACTAGCCCCCACATATTTGCTAGACCGAGTTTACTCATCATAACTGTGATCGGAATCATAATCACCTGAAATGGAACAAATATCCCTAAAATCAAAAGTGAATACATAATTGCAAAGGCTTTTTTCTTGGACATATTTCGAGCAATGGAATAAGCTGCAGCTGGTATAAAGAAAGCTACCACAATCAATGATAAGACCGTAATAACAGCTGAATTCCAGAAATAGCCTCCAATTCCATCCGAAATTAGTCGTTCATAATTACTTAAGGTAAAAGGATTGGGCAAACTAAAGAAATGATTCATGATATCCTTAGTTGTCTTGAAAGAACTAAACACTGTTACCAACAAAGGAACAAGTATAAGAATACCACCGACTATCAAGAGGACATATTTCCAAAACTGATTCAATTTTTCTTCTTTTTTCATGTGTAGGACTCCTCTATTAGATTTCAAATTTCTTTGATAGCTTGATTTGGATAATAGAAACAATTCCAATAATTAAGAATAAAATCAAGGCAATTGCATTCGCATATCCATATTGATTACTCTTGAAAGCATAGTTGTATACTAAAAGTCCAAGAGACGTTGTAGCATTATTTGGACCACCACTCGTCAAGGCAAAAATTTGGTCAAAGGCTGTCAAACCGGACTTAAGAGCCAAGATAAAAACCATAGAGATTGTTGGCAGTAAATAGGGCAATTCAATCTTCCAAAAAGTTTGTTTACTGGTTGCACCATCAATTGATGCTGCCTCTAAAATATCATTTGGAATACTCTGAAGACCAGCAAGAAAGAGAATGATTGGCATTGCTACTCCTTGCCATAGAAGAACAAAAATAGTTGCCACTACCGCTCCGACAGGTGTTCCTAATAGACTCTCTTGTAGAAAACCAATCCCTAAAATTTTTCCAATCGTTGGAAGACCATAGTTGAAGAATTGTTTA
>CAJZDE010000136.1:0-4529 GCA_915063165.1 uncultured Streptococcus sp. | reverse complement strand
CTTTGAGCAACCTGCGGCTAGCTTCCTAGTTTGCTCTTTGATTTTCATTGAGTATGAGTTTAGCGGTTGTCAATTTTCTCTGGATAAAGGTCGTGTTGGAAGAGACGCTGTTCTGCCAATCCTTCATACTTAGTTCCAGGTCTACCGTAGTTGTAGTAAGGGTCGATTGAGATGCCACCGCGCGGAGTGAATTTTCCCCAGACCTCTAAATAGCGAGGGTCGAGCAAGTTGACCAAGTCTTTCCCGATAGTGTTGATACAGTTTTCGTGAAAATCTCCATGATTTCGGTAGCTAAAGAGGTAGAGTTTGAGGGATTTTGACTCGACACAGAGTTTGTCAGGAATGTAGGAAATATAAATCGTCGCAAAGTCTGGCTGAGCAGTGATGGGGCAAAGTGAGGTAAATTCAGGGCAGTTAAATTTGATGAAATAGTCATTTTCCACATGACGATTGTCAAAGGATTCCAGGACTTCTGGTTGATACTCGAAAATGTAGTTGGTTTCTTTGTTGCCCAGTAGGCTTAGATTTTTCATTTCTTCTTGTTGTGACATGATTTTTTCTTTCTAATCTTAAACACCACGTTGGTTATCGTAGAGGAGGGTATGGAGTTGAGGAAGGACGCGGACATTGCCCCAGCTATCGTCGGCAGCGACGCGTTCCCAGAGTTCTTTGAGACGGTCCAGTTGATCTTGGACAATATTGCCTGTGGCCTTGGGCTCAGGATTTCCAGCCGATAGGAAGAGAACATCTGGTTGGTAGCGTTCTTGAATCCCTTTGGCAAAGGCCAAATCGGCATCATCAAAGACGGGAATTTTAAAGGTGACTTTATCTGGATCCAGTTGAGAAACGATAAAGTCCAAGGTCTCAAAGTTGACTTCCATCTTGGATGAAGGAGGTTTGGGGCTAAGTGTGACTTGGTCGATGTCTTTTAACCAATTTTGCCAGCGGGAGCCTTGGGTCTCAACAGCTAGAGTGACTCCACGTTCTTTGAGCTTGGTGACCAATTCGGCCATGTTGGCTGCTAGGATAGCAGGATTTCCCCCAGACAGAGTTACATAGTCGTAGCTTCCTAGCTTGTCTAATTCAGCAATGACTTCGTCAGCCGTCATGCGAGTTGGTTTTTCAGAACCATCCCAAGTAAAGGCAGAGTCGCACCAGTCGCAGTGGTAGTCGCAACCTGCAGTGCGGACAAACATGGTTTTCTGTCCAATAGCACGGCCTTCACCCTGAAAGGTTGGACCGAAAATTTCCAGAACAGGTAGTTTGAGGACACGTTCCCTAGTCATCTAACCACTCCCGTCTAAACTCCGCAAAGGCAGTCGGAGTCTCATAGAGGCGAATGTATTCCAAACGGAGACCGCGCTCGTCTGGCAACTCTTGACTCATGGTTTGGAAAATCCAGTAAACCATGTTTTCAGCAGTCGTGTTCATATAGGGTAGAGTTTCGTTGAGATAGCGATGATCCAAGTGGGGCTCTAAGTAGTCCTTGTAGATACCTTTGATGTCTCCAAAGTCATAGGTCATGCCCCGTTCATCTAAAAATCCACTGACAGCGATTTGCAAATGATAAGTGTGTCCGTGCAGGGATTTGCATTTTCCTTCATAGTGAAAGAGGTGATGGGCAGCGTCGAAGGTAAATTCTTTTGATACCAAGGTTCTGTGAGGATTGTAGACAAGAGACTCCCCAGTTTCCTGTTTGATTTCTTTGGGTGCGAAAAACATTAGGCCTCTCCTTTCTGTGAGAGATAAACATCTAGACCATGTTGACGTAGATGGCAGGCTGGGCAATCTCCACAGCCACTTCCGATAATCCCGTTGTAGCAGGTTAAGGTCTTTTCACGAACATAGTCAAAGGCACCGAGTTGGTCGGCTAATTCCCAAGTTTCAGCCTTGTCTAGCCACATGAGAGGTGTTTGGATAACAAAGTCGTAATCCATAGCCAGGTTGAGGGTGACATTGAGGGATTTGACAAAAACATCTCGACAATCGGGGTAGCCTGAGAAGTCTGTCTCGCAGACACCTGTCACGATATCTTTAATGCCTCGTTGCTTAGCAAGAACTGCCGCAAAGGATAGAAAGAGGTGGTTGCGACCGTCAACAAAGGTATTGGGAACCTCTCCCTCTTTTTGCTCGATTTCCATATCAGAGGTTAGGGCATTTTCAGTGATTTGTCCCAGTAGAGACATATCTAAGATGTGATGACGAATGCCTTGTTCCTTAGCGATTTCTTCAGCAACTTGAATTTCGAGATGATGGCGTTGACCGTAGGCAAAGGTGACGGCTTCGACTGTTTTATAGTGTTCTTTAGCCCAAAAGAGGCAGGTTGTGGAATCTTGCCCGCCACTAAAGACGACCAAGGCTGATTGACGTTTCATAGTACTCCTTCCAAAATGGGAAATGTTCAGAGCACGCAAAAAGCTCCCTTGAGGGGAGCTAAAAAATACCAACTAGAGGTTTTTTTTAGCGATGGCATGTCCCAAACATCGTAATATCCTACCTACAGTCTAGCATATTTTTTGAAAAATGGCAAAGGGCAAGAAAAAAAGAGACCAAATGAAGCACTTGGTCTCTCGTTTGATTAGCTCAATTCAGCAACGATAGCCTTGATTTGTTCTGCAGTGTGAACACCTGCAACTTGTTTCACCACTTGTCCGTCTTTTTTGAAGAGAAGGGTTGGGATAGACATGATTCCAAAGGCACGAGCTGTGTTTGGATTTTCATCAACGTCCATTTTAACGATTTTCAAGACATCTTCTGAAAGTTCTTCAGACAATTTATCCAAGATTGGACCTTGCATACGACATGGACCACACCAAGTTGCCCAGAAGTCTACCAAGACCAAACCGTCTTTTGTTTCTTGTTCGAATGTTGCATCTGTAATTGCTTTTGCCATTGTATTTCTCCTTTTTAGTTATATTGGCTTAAATCTTGTTTCATGAGATAGAAGAAGACATCTCCATAAGTCCCATGGTAGTCCAAATCATGACCATTGTAGGTTAATTTTTGGACAGTATAGTAATCGGCAACGCCGATGAGGCAGGCATGTTGAGAACGTTCAAAGTCTTGGTAAGACTCGAAAGTCATGGTTCTCTCTTGCTTGCTGGCGTCTAGATAAGTAATTTCGATCATATAAAACTCCTTTGTTCGATCTTGACTTTATTTTACTCCTTGGAAAGAGGAATGTCAAGAAAAATGATTGCGCACGCAACTTTTCTAGAAAATATGATTATGAAATGAAATCAAGACTCGTCTCCAGTCTTTCCTCGACAGCCTTTTGCAGGTAAGCTAGAGTTGTCTGTCCCTCGTCAGTCAGGCAGATAAAACTTGCCCGTCTATCCTGATCGCAACACCGGCGACTAAGCAAACCACAGTTTTTCTCTTCTAGTCGAGCCACCATTCGAGAAACTGCGCTTGGACTGAGATGAAGCTTATCAGGTAAATCAATCTGGCGTAGAGATTTTTCTTGGGCCAAATCCAGATAGTAGAGCAGGTAAAACTCTTTCAAGGTCAACCTTTGTTCACTCTGCTGGGCAATAGTTTCTTCCAACAAGGCTTCCATTTCCTTTTGACGGCGGTTGTAGTCAAACCACTTTTCCAGATAGGTCATTGCTTTCTCCTTTCTTTTCAAAGTAAAAATCACAAAGTCATTACTGACTGTCTCTCTAACACAAGATGATTGCGCATGCAATTATTATACTACTTTTATTTAATCCTTGCAAGCAAGAAGAATTTCAATATTTCCTTGAAATTTTCTGAAAAAAGAGTAAACTGGTATGCAAGAAGTCTATTTCGTGGAGTTTAGAATGAAATTATATGTTCAATTAATGATTCTCTTTGTGATTTCATTGATCGGTGAGGGAATCTCCAGTTTCTTTCATTTGCCTATCCCAGGCAGTATTATCGGTTTGCTGATTCTTTTTCTTGCCTTACAGTTCAAGTGGCTGAGAATCAGGCATGTCAATATGGTGGGGAATTTTCTGCTGGCCAATATGACCATTCTCTTTTTGCCGCCAGCAGTGGGAATCATGGAAAAGTTTGATGTGATTGCTCCCTATCTCTTGCCCATCGTTTTGATTGTCTTTTTTGCGGCTGTCATCAATATTATCCTCATAGCTCTAGTGGTTCAGTTTATCAAACGGCGATTTGAGGGTGACTATGAGAAAGGAGAGGTCAAATGAGTGAATTTGTTTCCAATCCCCTGTTTGGACTTGCCCTGTCTATCCTAGCTTATCTAGTAGGAATGTTGATTTATAGGTGTTTTCCCCATCCTTTGACAACGCCCTTGCTTTTGTCGGCAATTTTCATTATCATCCTTCTTAAGGCGACGGGTATTTCTTACCAAGATTACTACCAAGGTGGGGTTTATCTGAACAATTTGATAGTCCCATCGACAGTGGCTCTAGGGATTCCGCTTTATAAGAGTTTTCACCTGATGAAGCATCATGCTCGGAGTATTCTCTTTGGTAGTCTGTTAGCAGTAGTTGTCAATACTAGCTTCACTGCCATAGTAGCGAAAATATTTGGCATGG
>CAJZDE010000135.1:0-4547 GCA_915063165.1 uncultured Streptococcus sp. | reverse complement strand
GTTCCTTGTTTCAAATCCTTTGGCGCACCTTTTACTTTCAAGTCTTTGATAAGGGTTACAGTATCGCCGTCAGCCAATTTATTTCCATTGGCATCGATAGCAACAACGCCTTCTTCTACTTCTGCAACTTCTGCAGGGTTCCACTCATAGGCACACTCTGGGCAGACCAAGAGACTTCCATCTTCGTAGACATATTCTGAATTACATTTTGGGCAATTTGGTAAGTTGTTCATGGGTTCTCCTTATAACATTTCACTATTTTTTGACAATCAAAATTTCTCGAACAGTAACTATTATACCGTAAAATCCTACTTTTGACAATGTGTCCTAATTCCAGCAAACAAAAAAATCATGCAACTTTTTACAGTTACATGACTTTTAAAAGATGATTGGTCATGAGCACTTATCAAGCACCTCATGATAAAAGGGGTGGCAACTATATTTTACAAACCAGGAGCTTGTCCAAGTTCTGCTGCAAGCATCCAAACTGTTTTCTCAAGTTCAGCCTTAGCACCAACAAAGATATCGTTTGTAACATCATCGCCTTCTTCATCAGTAACATCCAAAGCTTTTTGGAAAAGAGCGATGAGGTAGCGATAAATCGCTAGAACACGTTCCAAGCTTTCTTCAACGTTACGGAATTCTCCTTCTTCTTCTTCGATTTCACTGTGTTGAAGGAATTCTGTCAAAGTTGAGTAAGGTTTGCCACCAAGGGTGATCAAACGTTCGCTGATTTCGTCAAGATAACCATCAAGGCTATCCATGTATTCATCCATTTTTGGATGCCATACGAGGAAACCACGACCACGCATATACCAGTGAACTTGGTGAAGGGCAATGTGAGCCACATACAAGTCCGCTACTGCTTGGTTCAATACTTCCTTTGTTTTTGCCAATGCTACTGGCGCTGTTTTAGATAATGTTGTAACGTCTTTTACTGCTTCTTTTTTCAATTCAACCATATTTCTTACCTCTTTCATTTTTTTGTAACCATCTTCTTAGTGGTTACAATATAAGTATACTACTACCAGAAAACGATAGCAAGGAAAGTGTACTATCTGAGAAAAGTTGTAATAGACTGATAATTTAAGAAAAATATGCGTCCTCTATAAAAAAAGACAGTCTTAGAAGACTGTCTGGAATAACTGAGATTATTTTACAAAATCAAGCAATGCCAAGAAGCTTTCAGCTTCAAGTGACGCACCACCAACAAGGGCACCGTCAACGTCTGGGCAAGCCATGTATGAAGCAACGTTCTCAGGTTTAACTGAACCACCGTATTGAACACGTACTTTATCAGCAACTTCTTGACCGAAGTCAGCAGCTACAACGTCACGAACAACTTTACACATTTTTTGTGCGTCGTCTTGTGAAGCTGATTTACCAGTACCGATAGCCCAGATTGGCTCGTATGCGATAACTGTTGAAGCAACTTGTTCAGCTGTCAATCCAGCCAATGCAGCAGATACTTGAGCACCTACGAATTCAGCAGCTTTACCAGCTTCGTAAGTTTCAAGTGACTCACCACAACAGATGATTGGAAGCATACCGTTTGCAAAGATTGCTTTTGCTTTTTTGTTGATATCTTCGTCAGTTTCATGGAAGTAGTCACGACGTTCTGAGTGACCGATAACAACGTAGTCTGTACCGATTTCTTTCAAAACTTGTGGGCTTGTTTCACCAGTGAAAGCACCTGCATTTTCAAAGTAACAGTTTTGAGCAGCAACTTTAAGGTTTGAACCTTTAGCAGCAGCAAGAACAGCTGTCAAATCAACTGCAGGAGCTGCGATACCTGCTTCAACAAGGTCTGATGAAGGAAGTTTTGATGCAACGGCTTCAACGAATGCTTTTGCTTCTTCTGGATTTTTGTTCATTTTCCAGTTACCAGCGATAAATGGTTTACGTGACATTTCACATACCTCTTTTTTCATTTTATTCACTATTATTCTATCATATTTATAAGGAGCTTGCAAACCTTACTCTAATTTTCAAGATTTTTCAAGCGACTAATCTTGCCACAAATTCATGGCATCGAGGAAATCAGCCGAAGCCTGAACTTGTTTGGGATTGTTGGCTTCTCGCTCTGCTCGTTTGGCCTCTACCTGAGCCACAGATTGAATACCTTCATGACGCCAGTTTCGTAGGATTGCCTGAATATATTTCCAGTTTGGCTTGCCATTGAGAACGGCCTCTCGGAGAGCCTCCTTGATCAAATCCGCCTTAACTCCATCTTCTTTGACAGTCTTAGAAAGATCTTCGATTTCAAATGGCGTTAATAAGCGTCCCAATTCCTGCTGGAAAGTTTCAACCAGATCCTTCAACTGATTCTGCGGATTTGGGGCAGTTGTATCTGGAGTTTGGTTGTCTAGCAAGCTATCCAAGCGTTCAAAAGCCAAACTAGCATCAAAAATCAGCTCAATTTCCCCATTTAGTTCAATGGTCCGATATTGTAGCAAACCATTTTCAGTCAAATTTGAAATAGATTGGTTGACATCTGCCACCTCTTTCCCAATGATTTCAGCAATCTGACTAGGCGAAACATCTCCTAAGGCTGTGGTATTTTGTAAATAGAAAAATTGCCAAATCAGAAAATCTTCGCTGGAAGGAAAGAGTTCCTTAAAATGCAAGAGAAGGGCACTTGGCAAAACCAAGTTCCCTGATTTAAAAGCGTCAAAATATGTCATAATTCCTCTTATAAATATCCAAATGCAGCCGCATCATCCTCTACCTTTCTCCAGTCAAAAGGGGTTTCTTGATAAACTGCATAGTTTACCCAATTGCTGAAAAAGAGGGCGGCTGATGAAGACCAACAGAGACAGGGCGTCTCATTTACATCATCATTTTTAAAGTAGTTCTCTGGGATATGAGGGTCGAGTCCCGCCTCATAATCACGAAAATACTCTCTTGCCAAAGTGTCACGATCGTACTCCAAATGACCAAAACTATAAATTTCACGCAAATCTCGACTAGCCAGGATAGAAACCCCAACCTCAGGACCTTCTGACAGGATCTCCAGATTGGTCTTATTTAAGATTTCTTCTTTTAAAATCTCAGTATGACGAGAATGAGGAGCTACATAGCGATCATCAAAACCTCTAAAAAGAAGGTGCCCTTCTTTCAAGGTGTCCTGTGGATAAATGCCTGATAGTTTCCGATCCATCTGGTGCTTTTCAACACCATAGCGAACATAAAGACCTGCTTGTGCTCCCCAACAGATATGGAGGGTTGAAAAAACATGCGTCTTGGACCATTCGATGACCTGTTTGAATTCCTCCCAGTAGTCCACCTCTTCAAAAGGCAAATGCTCGACTGGTGCTCCTGTAATAATCATTCCATCAAAAAAGTCATCCTTGACCTCTGGAAAGGTCTTATAGAAGGTTTCCATATGTTCGGCACGAGTTGTCTTGGAACGATGTGTTTCCATATATAAGAAATCAATATCTAATTGCAAAGGGGTATTGGCCAAATGCCGTAAGAGTTGCGTTTCTGTTACCATTTTTTGAGGCATGAGATTTAAAATCAAAATCTTCAAGGGGCGAATATCCTGATGAGCAGCTCGTTGGTCGTCCATAACAAAGATATTTTCTGTCCTTAAAATCTCCACAGCTGGTAATTTTTTATCAATTCGAATCGGCATAATACCCTCCTAACAGTTCTCTATTTCGGGAATGATCTTGTCTGTTTGAAAGTAAAAACCTCCAAATACTTCTTCCTTTATTATACTGTATGAAGATATAGTTTTCAATTATAGTTTTTCTCTAACTAGCTATAGTTAATTTATATAGCAGATGAAGAGAAAACAGCCCCAAGGACTGTTTTTCATTAATAATGCATAAGTACCTTGTAATCGTAATCTCCGATTTTTTCACGGCCTTTAAGCTCATCCAACTCAATCAAGAAAGCACAACCGGCTACAACTCCACCAAGTCTTTCAATCATCTCAATCGTTGCCTTGACAGTTCCACCTGTTGCCAAAAGATCATCTACGATGAGAACACGTTGGCCTGGCTTGATCGCATCAGCATGCATGGTCAAGGTATCAATACCGTACTCTTTCTCATAGTCAGCAGAAATGACTTCACGTGGCAATTTCCCTGGTTTACGAACAGGAGCAAAGCCAATTCCCAACTCAAAAGCAACAGGACAGCCCACGATAAAGCCGCGAGCCTCTGGGCCCACGATCATGTCGATCTTCTTATCGGTTGCATACTGAACAATTTCACGAACAGCGTAGCTATAAGCATTTCCATCTGCCATCAAAGGGCTGATATCACGGAAGGTAATACCTTCCTTAGGATAATTTTCAATCGTTGCGATATAATCTTTTAAATTCATCTTTTTCTTTCTTTCAAAGTTTTTTACTCTCTATTATACCACATTTTCTGTGAAAGAAGAAGAGGAAAAGCACTATTCTCTTGCTCCATCAGGTTATTAATGGAGTTATTTTTCCTGGAGTGAACTTATCATCAAAAAAACGAGCACTTTCGCACTCGTTCTCTGATATAAACTACTGATTAAAGTGAGTTTACGTCAACCTTGATACCAAC
>CAJZDE010000134.1:0-4584 GCA_915063165.1 uncultured Streptococcus sp. | reverse complement strand
AAAAACTATTGTCAGTTTATCAATAACTGTTTTAAATAAAAATGTAGTAGGCTTATCGGAGTCATGATTGAATACGATTTTTCCAAGCTATGAAATATAAAAATAAATAAAGAAAGGTAGAGCAAGGTGTTCTAATTTGAACACGAGCGGAAAACTCGGAAAATAGATAATCTGACTGAGAAATCAGGATTTCTCGTCAGATTCCTAATTTTCAGTCGTTTTCTTGTCGCTCTTTGTATCATAAATTATGTCTATCCATATTGCTGCTCAGCAGGGTGAAATTGCTGATAAAATTCTTCTTCCAGGTGATCCTCTTCGTGCTAAGTTTATTGCGGAGAACTTCCTTGAAGATGCTGTTTGTTTTAACGAAGTGCGTAACATGTTTGGCTACACTGGTACTTACAAGGGCCACCGTGTATCAGTCATGGGGACTGGGATGGGAATGCCATCCATTTCTATCTATGCCCGTGAATTGATTGTGGACTACGGTGTGAAGAAATTGATTCGTGTCGGAACTGCTGGTTCCTTGAATGAGGATGTTCACGTTCGTGAATTGGTCTTGGCGCAAGCAGCTGCGACTAACTCAAACATCATCCGAAACGACTGGCCACAGTATGATTTTCCACAAATCGCTAGCTTTGATTTACTAGATAAGGCCTACCATATCGCCAAAGAACTCGGTATGACTACCCACGTTGGGAACGTTTTGTCGTCAGATGTCTTTTACTCAAACTACTTTGAAAAGAACATCGAGCTTGGTAAATGGGGAGTTAAGGCTGTAGAAATGGAAGCGGCAGCTCTTTACTATCTCGCTGCCCAACACCACGTCGATGCACTTGCTATCATGACCATTTCTGATAGCTTGGTCAATCCAGATGAAGACACCACTGCAGAAGAACGCCAAAATACCTTCACTGATATGATGAAGGTTGGTTTGGAAACCTTGATTGCAGAGTAAACAGAGAATAGCTTTTCAATTACATTAGTTACAAGAACGGTTGTAAGTGATTTATTTTCAATATCTCAGCAATGATAAAGAAAGAGTTGAAAATCCAACTATTGATTTTCAACTTTTTTAGAACTCAGCTTAAGGAGAGATGTAATGGATAAAATAGAACTATTACAAGATTTGATTGATAAAAGCCACAGAATAGTCTTTTTCGGAGGAGCAGGAGTGTCAACCGAGTCTAATATCCCAGATTTTCGTAGTTCAGATGGTGTTTATAGTCATCAGTTAGGCCGTCATTTTACGGCAGAGCAACTCGTTTCTCGGACCATGTTTGAGCGCTATCCAGAAGATTTTTTTGACTTCTATAAAAGATACCTGATTTATCCAGAAGCCAAGCCTAATGCTGCTCATTACTACCTAGCTGCTTTGGAAAAAACTGGCAAGCTAAAGGCTGTTGTGACACAAAATATCGATAGTCTTCATGAAATGGCTGGCTCCCAAAAAGTCTTTAAATTGCATGGGAGTGCGGACCGAAATTACTGCCTAGGTTGTCATCGTTTCTATGACTTAACTGCCTTTCTGGCCCTCGAGAGACCTGTTCCCCACTGCTTAGACTGTGGTAAGGTGGTCAAGCCTGACGTGACCTTGTATGAAGAATCACTTGACATGGATGTTTTTAGTCAAGCTGCACAAGCTATTCGGCAAGCAGACTTGCTGATTATTGGTGGGACTTCCTTGGTTGTTTATCCTGCAGCTAGCCTAGTAAACTATTTTTCTGGAACAAACCTGGTCCTTATCAATAAAACCAGTATTCCACAAGACAGCCAAGCTACATTGGTCATTGAAGGCAAGATTGGGGAAGTCTTTTCGAAATTGAGACAATAAAAGAATTTTAGAAGATAGCAACAAAACCTTGTTACTTGAAAGAGAAAACTATCTCATTTATTGACCAAAATCTCGCTCTTTAAGAGTTACTAAAAACTGGATGAGAAAATCAAAACTCCTTCACTGATATGATGAAGGTTAGCTTGGAAACCTTGATTGCAGAGTAAATTTGTAATAGAAAATCCTGATTTCATTTGAAATCAGGATTTTTTCATAGATGCGATTTTTTCTGGATCTGGTGTGACACGGAGGGTTTTTTGTCCAGTATAAGTAACAAAACCGGGTTTGCCACCTGTTGGTTTGTTGAGTTTCTTGACTTCAATCATATCCACTTGCACGAGATTTGATAAGCGCCCTTTGGAGAAGTAGGCTGCGAGCTCGGCTGCGTCTGTCTTAACTTCATCAGAAGGATTAAGATTTCCTGAGATAACAACATGGCTGCCAGGGATGTCCTTGGCGTGGAACCAAAGTTCATCCTTGCGGGCCATTTTAAAGGTGAGCTCTTCATTTTGCAAGTTGTTTCGACCGACATAGATGATGGTTTTCCCGTCACTAGCCAGATACTGCTCTGGTTTTTTGCGCTTGTGAATTTTCTCCCGTTGTCGTCTACGGATAAAGCCTGTTTGGATCAATTCTTCACGGATTTCAGCGATTTCTTCCAGACCAGCTTGGTTGAGGACGGTCTCCACACTTTCAAGATAAAGAATGGTAGCCTTGGTTTCTTCAATCAGGTCAGTCAGGTATTTGACAGCTTCTTTGAGCTTCTGATAGCGTTTAAAGTAGCGTTGGGCATTCTGACTGGGAGTCAGAGCCTTATCAAGCGTGATGGTGATTGGCTGGTTGGTGTAGTAATTATCCAAGGTAACCTGGTCTTGGTCATTGGGAACCTGATGGAGGAAGGTTGTCAGCAATTCCCCTTTTTGACGAAATTCCTCAGCATTGTCTGTCGCCAATAACTCTTTTTCTTGTTTTTTGAGTTTGTGGCGGTTTTTCTGTAGCTCATTTTCAACGCGCCGAATGTGTTCACTGGCTTGCTGTTTGACGCGGTCGCGCTCTGCCTTGTCTTTGTAGTAGGTATCCAAGAGATCCGATAGACTGGCAAAAGGCTCTCCTACATTATTGGCAAAAGGAACTGGACTGAAGGAAGTCTCCGTTAGGTAAGGCTTGGTTTCTTGACTAAAAAAGTTACGGAAAGTGGAAAGTTTTTCACTAACCAGTATGCTTTCCAATTCATTTGCTGTATCGCGTCCCAGACCTTGAAAGAGACTTTGAAGATTTTTTGCAGTTAGTTCTTGAGTTTGCAAGATTTCAAAGAGTTTTTCATCTTTGGCAGTAAAAGGATTGAGAGACTCAGTACTTGGTGGAGCGATATAGGTCGATCCGGGGAGCAAGGTGCGGTAGCTATTTTGTGAAAAGCCAACGTGTTTAATGACTTCGAGGATTTTATGGCTACTTTTATCCACGAGGAGAATATTACTGTGTTTGCCCATGATCTCGATAATCAGAGTCGCCTGGATATGATCCCCAATCTCGTTTTTATTGGAAACTGTGATTTCCACGATACGGTCGTTTTCGACTTGCTCAATCGACTCAATCACGGCACCTTGTAAATACTTCCTCAAAACCATGATAAAAGTCGAAGGTTGGGCTGGATTTTCAAAGGTCGTTTGGGTTAGCTGAATGCGTCCAAATACGGGATGAGCAGAGAGGAGCAGGCGATGACTTTGGCGATTGCTGCGGATTTGCAAGACCAACTCTTGTTCAAAAGGTTGATTGATCTTCTGAATGCGACCATTGACTAACTCTCTTCGCAATTCCTCAACCATGTGGTGTAAAAAAAATCCGTCAAATGACATCGTTCTCTCCTTGTGATTGTATTCCATAGTATTATATCAAAAAGGTAGAATAAAATCATGGAAATATGGTATAATAAAGCCAAGTAAAGAGAATCGAGAAGTACATGTATATTGAAATGGTAGATGAAACTGGTCAAGTTTCACAAGAAATCTTGCACCAAACCCAAGAAATTTTGGAATTTGCAGCCCAAAAAATAGGAAAAGAAGACAAGGAGATGGCAGTTACTTTTGTGACCAATGAGCGTAGTCACGAACTCAACCTCGAGTATCGTGATACAGATCGCTCGACAGATGTCATCAGCCTTGAATATAAACCGGAATTGGACATCTCCTTTGATGAGGAAGATTTGCTTGAAAACCCTGAATTAGCAGAAATGATGTCTGAGTTCGATGCCTATATTGGGGAACTGTTCATCTCTATCGATAAAGCGCATGAGCAGGCTGAGGAATACGGTCACAGCTTTGAGCGTGAGATGGGCTTCTTGGCAGTACACGGCTTTTTACACATTAACGGCTACGATCACTACACTCCGGAAGAAGAAGCGGAGATGTTCGGTTTACAAGAAGAAATTTTAACAGCCTATGGACTCACAAGACAATAAACGAAAATGGAAAAATCGTGACCTGATTTCTAGTTTAGAATTTGCCCTGACAGGCATTCTGACTGCCATCAAGGAAGAACGCAATATGCGAAAGCATGCAGTGACGGCTCTAGTAGTTATCCTTGCAGGTTTTGTTTTTCAGGTGTCACGAATCGAATGGCTCTTTCTCCTAATGAGCATTTTCTTGGTGGTAGCATTTGAAATTATTAACTCTGCTATTGAAAATGTGGTGGATTTAGCCAGTCACTATCACTTTTCTATGTTGGCAAAGAAAGCCAAGGACATGGCGGCT
>CAJZDE010000133.1:0-4587 GCA_915063165.1 uncultured Streptococcus sp. | reverse complement strand
AACTCATGAATGTCGTGAGCAGCGTCAGGATTCTCTGCATAATACATTTTACTCATAAAACTATTTTACCATAATTTAGCTTGAATTGTAAATCGTTTACAAAGTGATGATCAAATGAAAAAGACTGAAGAATCCTAGCCAAAAAACCTTTTCTTCAATCTCTTTCAATTATCAGAAATACATTACAATCTATCAGGAACTACAAATTATCATAGTCAGGAAAAAACAGATCGCCTGTAATCAAGCGCATTTTTATCACTATTGCTTAACCTTAAAATACTTTATTATCAACAGGATTCCCAATATGATGTTTAGATAAAAACCCAACTGATAAGTTTGTGTCAAGATTTCCAAACTTGTCCAAAGTCGTATCAAATCTTCTAGTGACATACGGAATAAATAACCCTCTGTAGCAATCCACAAAATCAAAAATAGATAACTACCAGCAGCAAGCCATTTCGTCCACTGCTTTTTTACTAGCCAGGCAATCAAGAGCGAACAGATAAAGACAGCTGTTACAAGGAGATGATCCATTAAGAAGGTAAAACCGTAATAGGTTTCTACAAAGCGTCTACCATTATCCGCATTCGCTCCCCTTATAAAAGGTAAGGCAAAACTTAAAATAAAACAGAGTTCCAATATATAACTTTTTAAGATTTTCATGACACACCTCCTATAAGTTGTGAACCAAAAAGCCCACTTTCAATAACTGATAAGTCTTCAGAAACCATTCTCTATCTCATCATTAAATTATTCAACCTCCATCTACCTCTATTATACGATATTGACTTACTACCATCAAGAAACCGCTTTATCTTTTTAGCTTTTTATGGTATGATAAACAAAATATCTAGGGGAAAACAAATGACCAACGAATTTTTACATTTTGAAAAAATCAGTCGCCAGACTTGGCAATCATTGCATCGCAAAACAACCCCTCCCTTGACAGAGGAAGAGTTAGAATCCATCAAGAGTTTCAATGACCAGATTAGTCTGCAGGACGTAACAGACGTCTATCTTCCCCTTGTCCATCTTATCCATATTTACAAGCGCACTAAGGATGATTTGGCATTTTCAAAAGGAATTTTTCTTCAACGCGAAAGTAAATCTCAGCCTTTTATCATTGGGGTTTCTGGAAGCGTTGCTGTGGGGAAATCTACTACTAGTCGCTTGATTCAGATTCTACTATCACGCACTCTCCCAGATGCTACTGTAGAATTGGTGACAACTGACGGTTTTCTCTATCCCAATCAAACCTTGATAGACCAAGATATCTTAAATCGCAAAGGTTTTCCTGAAAGTTATGATATGGAAACCTTGCTGAATTTTCTTGACCGCCTAAAGAATGGGCAAGATGTCGATATTCCTGTCTATTCTCATGAAGTGTATGACATTGTTCCTGGAGAGAAGCAACGTGTCAAAGCTGCTGATTTTGTCATTGTCGAGGGCATCAATGTCTTTCAAAACCCTCAAAATGAGCGCCTTTACATCACTGATTTCTTTGATTTCTCCATCTATGTGGATGCAGCAGTTGAGGACATTGAAAGTTGGTATCTGGATCGTTTCTTAAAACTCCTCAGCTTTGCCCAAAATGATCCCAACAGCTACTACCACCGCTTTACGCAAATGCCAATTGGAGAAGTTGAAGCCTTTGCACATCAGGTTTGGACCAGTATTAATCTCACAAATCTACAAAACTATATCGAACCGACAAGGAATCGCGCCGAGGTCATTCTCCACAAGACTAAAAACCATGAAATCGATGAAATTTACCTAAAAAAATAATTTCCCCTTGTCAAAACCTAAGTTTTCATATATAATGGTATAGTTAGTAAATATGGAGGTAAGAACATTGGCAAACATTAAATCAGCTATCAAACGCGCTGAATTGAACGTTAAACAAAACGAAAAAAACTCAGCTCAAAAATCAGCTATGCGTACTGCTATCAAAGCTTTCGAAGCAAACCCTTCTGAAGAACTTTTCCGTGCTGCTAGCTCAGCTATCGACAAAGCAGAAACTAAAGGTTTGATTCATAAAAACAAAGCAAGCCGCGATAAAGCTCGTCTTTCAGCTAAACTTGCTAAATAAGAAACAGTCCATAGAGACTGTTTTTTTGTCCTCTAATCAGAAAAGGTAGAAAATGAAAATCGCAATTATCGGTTATTCCGGAGCAGGCAAGTCAACTCTAGCTGAAAAGTTGTCAAACTACTACTCCATCCCCAAACTGCATATGGATACACTCCAATTTCAACCTGGTTGGCAAGACAGTGACCGCGAATGGATGTTGACCGAGATGAAAAACTTTCTCACAAAGCACGAAGCTTGGGTCATCGACGGCAACTACTCTTGGTGTTGCTATGAAGAAAGAATGCTGGAAGCTGACCAAATTATCTTTCTCAATTTTTCACCATGGACTTGTCTCTTTCGAGCCTTTAAACGGTATCTCACATACCGAGGTAAGGTCAGAGAAAGTATGGCAGCAGGCTGTCCTGAACGCTTTGATTGGGAATTTATCCGATGGATTCTATGGGATGGGCGGACAAAGAATGCTAAAGTACGCTATCAGCAGGTTCAAGAAACCTACCCTGATAAAGTAATTGTCCTCCGGTCTCAAAAGGAGATGGACCACTTCTTAGAAAATCTCGTACATAACAAGAAAAACCAACGTGCCTAACGTTGGTTTTTTGCTATTACCCAATCACACTTCCGTTTGGTACAGCTGAATCAACTGTGAGAAGGGTTAATTTGCCTTCATGTTCAGCTGAGAGAATCATCCCTTGACTGACATATTTCTTCATCATTTTACGTGGTTTGAGGTTGGCAACGATTTGGATTTTCTTGCCGACCAATTCTTGTTCGTTTGGGTAGTATTTTGCAATTCCTGAGAGGATTTGACGGTCTTCACCATCACCAGCATCTAGGCGGAATTTGAGCAACTTGTCAGAACCTTCGACTTTAGACACTTCTTTGACTTCTGCGACACGGATCTCGACCTTGTCAAAGTCTTCAAACTTGATTTCATCCTTGTTGAGTTTGAGTTCAACTTCATCTGGATTCCATTCTTTTTCGACGGCTGGTTTGTTACCTTCCATTTGTTCCTTGATATAGGCAATCTCTTCTTCCATGTCCAGACGTGGGAAGATCGGTGTTCCTTTGGCAACAACAGTCACACCAGCAGGGAAATCTGCCAAGCTCAAGTTTTCTAGGCTAGAAACTTCTGCTAGACCAAGTTGTGCCAATACAGCGCGACTAGTTTCCATCATAAATGGCTCAATCATATGAGCTACGACACGAAGGCTGGCTGCCAAGTGGCTCATAACACTTGCCAATTGGTCACGAAGGGCTTCATCCTTAGCCAAGACCCATGGAGCTGTCTCATCGATGTATTTGTTGGTACGTGAGATAAGCGTCCATACTGCTTCTAGGGCACGTGGGTAGTCAACTGCATCCATGTGTGTATGGTAGTCAGAGATAGATTGCTCTGCTACTTGAGCAAGAGCATTGTCAAACTCTGTCACACCTTCTACATAGGCAGGGATTTGCCCATCAAAATACTTGTTAATCATGGAAACTGTACGGTTAAGGAGGTTTCCAAGGTCATTGGCCAATTCATAGTTGATACGGCCTACATAGTCCTCTGGAGTGAAGGTTCCATCTGAACCGACTGGAAGACTACGCATGAGGTAGTAACGAAGTGGATCAAGTCCATAACGTTCTACTAGCATTTCAGGGTAAACGACATTCCCTTTAGACTTAGACATCTTACCGTCTTTCATGACAAACCAACCATGACCAATCAAACGTTCTGGCAATTTGATATCCAACATCATAAGAAGGATTGGCCAGTAGATTGAGTGGAAACGGAGAATATCTTTTCCGACCATGTGGAAGACTGTTCCGTTCCAGAACTTGTCAAAGTTAGCGTGTTCATCTTGATCGTAGCCAAGAGCTGTCACATAATTAAGGAGAGCATCAAACCAAACATAGACAACGTGTTTTGGATTGGATGGGACTAGTACACCCCATGTAAAGGTTGTACGAGAAACCGCTAAGTCTTCCAAGCCTGGCTCGATGAAGTTTTTCAACATTTCATTGAGACGACCATCTGGAGTGATGAAATCAGGGTGAGATTTGAAAAATTCTACCAAACGGTCTTGGTATTTGCTGAGGCGAAGGAAGTAGGACTCTTCAGAAACCCATTCTACTTCGTGACCTGATGGAGCTATACCACCCGTTACATTTCCAGCTTCGTCACGGAAAACTTCCGCAAGCTGGCTTTCTGTAAAGAATTCCTCATCTGAAACTGAATACCAACCAGAATATTCACCTAGGTAGATGTCATCTTGAGCAAGCAAGCGTTCAAAGACCTGTGCTACAACTTTTTCATGGTAATCATCCGTCGTACGGATAAATTTATCGTATGAGATATCGAGCAATTGCCAAAGTTCTTTGACTCCAACTGCCATCCCATCAACATAGGCTTGAGGTGTAATCCCAGCTTCTTCTGCTTTTTGTTGAATCTTTTGACCATGCTCATCTAAACCTGTCAGATAAAAGACATCGTAGCCCATAAGGCGTTTGTAACG
>CAJZDE010000132.1:0-4590 GCA_915063165.1 uncultured Streptococcus sp. | reverse complement strand
AAAGGAATCGCTTTTGTCTTGTCAACATCAACATATTGTCCCTTGCTATTTTTGATTCGATAGACGTATAGGGTATCAATATCCTGATTTGTTTTTGCATCCTTCAAGGCGATTTTCACTCGACCACTATTTTGATCGCGAACAAGTTCAGCAAGCGAGATATAGTCTACATTCCCTGCATAGTCCTCTACAAGATAGTAAATATTAGCCTTGTCAACATCCTTAGGAAGTGTATAACTACCATCAGCATTGGCCTTAATCAGATGGGTATTTTCAAACGCACGCGTTCCAGACTGGTCCTTTCCAGTTAGAACCATGGTCCCTTTCTGGTCAAATGGTGTGATATAGAAAACTTTTTCTGAAAGAATACCACCTTGACCAACATCTTTTGGTTTACGAGCTACGAATTCTTGGTTTCCATCTTTAAAGCGAATATAACCACTTGTGATAACAGGTTTTTGAGTATCAATTTGAATTTTAAAGGTCGTATATTGTTCTTTGGCTCCTGGAACATCTGGTGTGTAACTAATAACATAGTCATATAAACCATCTGCAACAGTATTCCCATCAAAATCCTGGCCTCTCCAAGCAGTATTATCTAGAATATAACTCTTCAGATTTCTACTGTCTCCATCAAAATAATTCTTACGAAGATCCTTTGCATCACCCTCCCAAATAGGATGTTCATGCTTGGTATCCGTAGCCGCATAAACTGTAGCCCGAAGATTTACAAGATTTCTCAAAGCAACCGTTTTGTATTCAACTAGGTCTTTGTTTCCATCATCATTTGGAGAAATGGCAATACGGACATTCCCTTTTTCGTCCAACTGAAGAACATGCTTACCTTCAGCATTTTGTTCGATTCCAAGAACGGTAATTCGGCGTCCTTGGCGTTGACCTTTAGACACTAGAAGGTCATTTTGCAAGGTAGCTAGATAGGTAGCATCATTAGAGTAGTTAACGGCGGGATTTTCTTTGTCTACTTCCGTGTAAAATCCATTTTTCCCTTCTCGGACAAGATTGTAAATTGGTTTTTCGACAGCAGGGAGATTTTGGAATTCTCCTCGGAAGCCCATAAATGCAAGACTCACAATATCCCCATCATCTGCTGGATCTACAAATCTAACAAAACCTTCAAGGAAATAGCCATTTGGCATTTGTTTGCTGAGTTCAGCAGCAAATTTTCGAGCATCCACTTTAACAGTGACTGTTTGACTGCTGTGGGCTTTGACTGTCACTTCAGGCCAGACTGTCTCCGTTAGTTTTCGAGGTCGAAGGGTGAATTTTCCATCTTGGACTTCGTCTGTATTGGTATTCACTACCATCTTGAGAGTACGGTCAGTATCTGAAATGTTGTGTACAGTAACCTTGAAAGTAAATTGATCTCCAACATTTCCTAAAGTCACGCTTGGATAACCATTTTCACCTGTTACATAGAGGTCGGTTGAAACTGCAGCAGCAGTATCCACAATCCCAGAGCCTTGCTGACGAGGAGAGGTATAAGTGCCTGTATCCTTATTAACATGTGGTTTTGCAGTTGACATGATCAAGGCCTTGACAGTCTCTGATACTTGCTCAGGAGTCAATTCTGGATGGTGTTTTTGAAGGTATTCCTTAACCAGAACTGCAACACCCGTAACGTGAGGAGCCGCCATACTGGTTCCGCTGATACTTCCATAGGTATTGTCATTAAAGGATGAGTAGATATTGCCACCAGGAGCTGTCACGTCTGGTTTCAATTGTCCATCGTTAGTCACTCCCCAACTTGAAAAGTCAGATAACTGATTAGCAACATCAGATGGGCGATTATCCATCTTGTCATTAAAAACAATCTTGTAGTTTCCTGATTTCAGGGCTTCACCATACTGTTTAGAAATAAATACAGAAGGAATTTTCTTTGCTTCATCATCAATAGACATATTGATGTTTGCACCTTCTACATTATTGTAGATTAAAGCACCAACTGCACCGTGTTTTCGCGCATTTTTGATCTTCTCTGAAAAATTCATAGCTCCACGCTGAATGAGGGCAAGTTTCCCAGTTAAATCCAACTTCGCAAAGTCTTCTTCACGACCTAACCCTGCTTCGACGTATTCATACTCTTTTCCTTTTTCAAAGTCCTTATCTGCTTCAGGTTGATTATAATCAAATTTTCCGTTATGAAGACCGGCATTTCCCTCTAGACCTTTGACTTCAAAAACCGCTGTCGTCAATGTTTTGTTGTTGACAGAAGCAACTGAAATTGAGTCTTCAACAGTGGATGGATTTCCAACTAAGCCATAGTCTGGATTTTCGGCTAGCGGTTTTGAATAACCATTTCCGAATGTATTGCTATTTCCTGCTGAGATAAGAACAGATACTCCCTTGGCACGAGCCCGTTTGATGGCATCCACGATATCGGAACCAGCATCCACCATAGAACCAGTGCTAGATCCCAAACTCATATTAATGGCATCTGCTCCCAGGGCAACTGCGTCATCAATCGCCTTTACATAAAGGGCCGAACTGGTCGTTTTTTGGCGTTCTGAAAAGACACGCATAAACATGACTTGGGCTTCTGGCGCAACACCATAGACCTTTTCACCATTTGGTGCTTCTTTATCAGGGTTTCCAGCTGCAATCCCTGTTACGTGCATCCCATGAGAAGTTCTTTCTGCTTCTTTGATCTTATCTGTTCCGTCAAAGTAATCGTAGGCATAGACAACCTTATCGCTATACCATTTACCGTAATCGATTCCAGCAGCCTTTTTAGCTGCTTCGATAGCTTCCTTGTTTTTAAATTTTGCTTTTGACGGGTCTGAAATTCGAAGAACCTCATGATTCAAATCAAGCCCTGAGTCAATAATGGCAACAACGGTCCCTGTTCCCTTGTAACCAGCCTTCCAAGTTTTCGGTACTGTGATGATATCATTGCTTGAAAGACTATTGGGTTTTGCAGACTCAGCTTTTTCTTGTTCTTTTTCAGTAGTTGCTGTTTCTCCAGTAGTTTTAGGAGCTGTCGTTGCTTGAGCCTCTTTGTTCTCTATGTTAGAAGCCTTCTCAGTAGCAGGCGCTGGACTGGCATCTACTGTTGTTTCTTTTTGGACGACACCTTGATTCTCTTCGTTTGCAACTGCGCTATCTTTTCCTGATTCTTGGGATTCGGCAGTTTTATCAACTGGAGTTTCTACCTTAGCATCTTGTTTACTAGCATCCTCTTTAGAAGTTTCAGCTTCTTGTTTCTCTCCAACTACTGGTGCAATCCCATTAGTATTGGTTTGGTCAGTCGCAGAGTTTGAGTGTTTATCGTCTTTTAGCTCTGTCTTAATTTCCTGAGTTTGAGCTTGATTTTCACCTGTACTCTGCTCATTGGCACTGACTTGACTTACTCCAAAAACCAATGCAGTTCCCAATAAAACTGAAGCAAGACCAAATTTGTATTTCCGTAATGAAAAACGTTGTCGTCTATTCATACATAATCTCCTTTTTCTTTAAAGTATACCTATTATAAGGCAAATAGGTATAAATTTTTACAAAAATCTGAATTGTCACAAAAATGTAATATTTGCGTATATATTTTGCTTGTTTAATTTTATCATTCGTGTTATTTGCTCTATCAAACCAATATTTTCTAAAATTGTTCCTATATTTCAATTCATAAAATTATTTCATTATACAAACAATTTAGATTTTTTATACATAAAAAGACTAGGATTTAAAATTCCTAGTCTTTGTTATTTTGGTATAAATCGATTTTAAAAATTAAAAATCCATCTCATCCACACGAGGTGCGCCCGAAGTCACTGAAATTGTCTTTAAGACTTCTCGCTCGTCTTTGCTGAGTTCAATTCCAAAACAGTCAAGATTGCTTTGGATGCGAGAGGCTGTCACTGACTTAGGTAGAGGTAAAAATCCTTCTGCCAAACTCCAAGCCAAGGTGATTTGAGCCACTGATTTCCCATGCTTAGCAGCAATTTCTTGGACTTCTTTCTGTTCAAACAACTCTCCTTGGCCAAAAGGTCCCCATCCCTCTAGAAGAATGCCTTTCTCTCTACAGTAGTCAACCACTTCCTCTTGATAAACTCCTGGTGCCAAGCGCACCTGATTGACCGCTGGAATGACTCTTGCTGTCTCAAGCAAGGCGTCCAAATGATGAGGAAGGAAATTACTAACGCCGATAGCACGTATTTTGCCTTCTTGGTAAAGGTCCTCCATCGCTCTCCAGACTTCAGCATTGCGAATTTTCCATGCCTCATTTTCTCTTAGTGGTTTTGGATTTGGCCAATGGATAAGGTACAAATCTAGATAATCCAATCCCAGTTTTTCCATTGATTCTTCAAATGCTTGGCGTGCTTCATCATAGCTGTGATTGGTATTCCAGAGTTTGGTCGTAACAAAGATTTCTTGACGTGGAATACCGCTATCTCGAATAGCACGGCCAACGCTTTCCTCATTTTTATAGATAGCTGCAGTATCGATATGACGATAGCCAGCCTTTAAGGCTTCTAAAACAGCTTGATAGGCCACTTCTCCATTTTCTGCTTTCCATGTTCCAAATCCTAGTACGGGAATTGAAACTCCATTATTAAGGGTGTATGATTTCATCGTTTT
>CAJZDE010000131.1:0-4598 GCA_915063165.1 uncultured Streptococcus sp. | reverse complement strand
CTTCTTCCAACTCAAAGTTGATATCTTTGAGAACCTTGGTGTTGCTGTCTTCAAAAACTTTAGAGACGTTTTTGAATTCAATAATTGGTTTTTTCAATTCCTCTAAATTCCTTCTTCTTCGTAAATTAACAGATTGGGACCTTGTTAAATGCTAGCAATAACTGTAAGGAATTGACCCAAACCATATCTAGCGATAAAATCCCAATCTTTGTATAATGTTTAATAATAATGTTATTCGTGTTCACCCAAGATACGAACTTCTCGCTCTAAGGTAACACCTGAATGTTCTTTAACTTTTTCAATGACAGACTCAATTAAGTCTTCATAATCTCGAGCAGTCCCATCAGCTACATTAATCATAAAGCCTGCATGTTTTTCTGAGACTTCGACACCACCGATACGGTAGCCCTTCAAACCAGCTTCTGAAATCAATTGTCCTGCAAAATGCCCGACTGGACGCTTAAAGACTGAACCACAAGATGGGTATTCTAATGGTTGCTTGAGTTCACGTAGGTGCGTCAAGCGGTCCATTTCTTGCTTGATAACCTGATGATTCCCTGGAGATAGGGCAAATTTAGCTGACAAAACAACAGCTCCAGAATCTTGAACAGCTGAATGACGGTAACCAAAAGCCAATTCCTTGGCAGATAAGGTCTCGATTTCCCCTTCCTTGGTCAAAACTTGACAAGACTGCAAGATATGAGCAATCTCTCCTCCATAGGCACCCGCATTCATAAAGACTGCTCCACCGACGCTCCCTGGAATGCCACAGGCAAACTCGAAACCAGTCAAACTATGACGAAGGGCAATACGTGTCGTTTCAATCAAGTTGGCTCCTGCTTCCGCTTCAATGGTATAGCCATCAACTGAAACGTTATTAAGCTTATCGCACAAGATGACAAAACCACGGATTCCACCTTCACGAACAATGATATTGCTGGCATTCCCAAGCACCATCCAAGGAATATTCTCTTGATTGGCAAATTGGACGACACGGGCCATCTCATAGCGATTGCGTGGCAAAACTAGATAATCTGCTCGACCTCCAACCTTGGTATAGGTATAGGTCTTCAAGGGCTCCTTAAAACGAATATCGATTCCTTCTAGGATTTCAAGCATTTTTTCTTTTACTGACATGTCACTCTTCCTTTTTCAAAATTCATTCCATTATACCATTTTTAGAGACATTTGACGACCATAAAAAGAGATTGTTTTATCTTTACATAAAAAAAGAGGGCACCCCTCTTTTTATGATTTTTTCCAAAATGTAGATTTGGTCAGCCAGATAAAGACTAGAAGTTCTACGAAAAGAATAAACTCAACTAGAAGCGGATTTGCAATCCATCCAACCTGAGATAAGGCTGGAGCCAAGTCAAACAAGGCATGCAAACCATAGGCAGCAAGGAGGTAGATCCATTTCTTTTGACGGACACTTTGATAGACCCAGATAGAGAGACCAATTTGCAGAACCAAGGCAAGAACACGCTCAACTCCTAGTAAATAAACCTGCCATACAGAAAGAGACTGAACCGTTTCGAGTGTAGACTTTGGAAGGAGATTAGCTACATCAGTATTTGAAGACTGGATGAGTGAAAAGAGAATCAAAAGACTGATCAAGCTTCCCATTCCGAGATAGAGCATCTCCAAGCCCCCATGTCCCAAACCATAAGCCAAAGCATCTCGATCTTCTAGCTTTCTCTTTTTCTCCAACCATTTAAAAAAGATAAGACGAGCCGTCTCTTCAAAGAGGGCTGCCATAGCGATTCCATAAAGGACATATAAGAAAGGCTGCTCCTGCATAAGCGGAATGGTTCCATCTTTTTGCGGATGAAGTATCAGAAGGTGAACCATCTTCTCTAACACTTGAGAAGAAACAAAAAATGCGATTGCCCCCAAGCCCATCACTGCAAGAGAGATTTTAAACCGTTTTTTGGCATACCAAGTTCCAATTACTAGAATGAGAACCAAAGCGATCATGGTAAGGATAATATGTACTGTCATCTTTTTCTCCTATTCTGACTTATCAATATCTTTCTTCATCTCGTCAACGTTAAATTTGGCAAATAAATACTGGCGATCTTGGACTGGAAAACGTTGGTCCAACTGGTCGACTGCCCCAACCTCGATCATTCCTTCTTTGATAACAAAGTCCATCACATGCCCACCAAAGGTCAAATCATCTGAGATGAAGTGTAAATGGTAGCCTGCAACACTCACCCCATGGAAAATTTCCGGTGTCCAAAATCCAACAATGGTTCCCGATACATTTTCACAGCTATATTCAGGTTGGTGAGTCGCGACATCAGCAAACTTGGTATCAGGAGTGGATTTAGGAATCATCCGCACATGCATTTGTGAAAATTCGCCATGAATCTTGATGGAACGAAAAAGATTTTCCCCATCATAGTAGGACTCAATTCGCTTTTCCAATTCCTTGTCAGTCATCTCAAAGCGCTGACGAAAAATCACTTCTGCCTGATGAGGGACCACTGCTGCATAGGGAATAAGAGCATCCGCTGCTACCTCAACGATTTCAGGCGTTTGACCAGAACCCTTGGCTTGATAAGCCTTGCCATCAAGGACAATCAACTCCCCGTCAATCGAATCCAAAGTCCCCAAACCAAGATCACCATGTTCCAGCAATTCTCCCACTGTCATGGTTCCGCCATAGAGACCAGCCATTAGGGCACCCAGAGTATTGTATTGAAATAATTTTACCGGTTCCTGCACTTTTCTATCCATTCTCTTTCTTATCTTCTTTTCAATGAATCATCATACTTTCTAAGTATACCACATTTGCTCCTAGTTGTGAAAGGGGGAATGCTTTTCCCATTGCAAAGGAGGCAAAAAAAAGGTACAATGTAACAAAATCAACGGAGGTCTGGAATGAAGAAAGAAAGTAAATACCAAGCAGTCGTTTCCTTTCTCAAAAAAGGTATCGAATCAGGAAAATTTCCAACAGGTAGCCGACTTCCCTCTATCCGTCAACTGAGCCAAGACTTCCACTGTAGCAAGGACACTATCCAACGAGCCCTACTGGAATTACGCCATGAACAATACCTCTATGCCAAACCCCAAAGTGGCTACTATGTTCTGGAACAAGGACAGCACCAAGACTTGGAAATCGAAGTCACTGACGAACATGCCAGTGCCTATGACGACTTCCGACTCTGCGTCAACGAAACCCTGATAGGCCGAGAAAACTACCTCTTCAACTACTATGACAACCAAGAAGGTCTTGAGGAACTCAGACAATCTGTCCATCAACTCCTCTTTGACCAAGCCCTCTACTGTAAACCCGATCAACTGGTTCTAACTTCTGGCACCCAGCAAGCTCTCTTTATCCTTTCTCAGATTAACTTTCCAAGCGAGGGAACTGAGATTTTGGTCGAACAGCCGACCTACCACCGGATGAATCGTCTCTTGGTCGCTCAAGGATTAGCCTACCAGACCATTGAACGCCGAATTGATGGCATTGACCTTGAAGAACTGGAAGAACAGTTTAAATCTGGGAAAATCAAGTTTTTCTACACCATTCCTCGCTTCCACTATCCCCTAGGTCATTCCTATTCTGATCAGGAAAAAAGGGCTATTCTGAATCTAGCAAATCAGTATGGTGTTTACATCGTAGAGGATGACTATTTAGGGGACCTAGATCCTAGAAAGGGCCAAACCTTCCACTATCTGGATACTGAAGATCGGGTCATTTATATCAAGTCCTTCTCAACCAGTCTCTTTCCAGCCCTTCGTATTACCGCTCTCATTCTCCCAAATGCCCTAAAAGAGGCCTTTGTTTCCTACAAAAATATCCTGGACTATGACAGCAATCTCATCATGCAAAAGGCTCTTTCTCTTTATATTGATAGCCAGTTATTTGAAAAAAATCGACTGGCTCGATTGACCCTTCAAGAGAACTATCAGGCTCAGATTAAGGAAGTACTTGAAAAAAACACCTGTCCCTTACCCCACTATCCTCTACACGATGGTCTTTTGCTTGATTTGAGACACTATCCTAAGATTGCCAGTTTGAAACACAGCTCACTCAAATTAGACTTTTTTGAGAAGGCTTATTTGGACGCCTGTCCTTATCAGTTTGCCAAAGTCACTCTTGAAAATCTAGAAGAGCTATTAGAATACATAAAAGCAGAATTGGATTAAAGTCCAACTCTGCTTTTTCTTATTGTTCAACTTCTGTTAGTTTCGCTGCCTTTTCAAGATAGTTTTGATAGGTTCCGTCATCTTTCAGTTTTTGGATAACCTTATCTACTACTGCTTTCAAGTCTGATTGATCCTTCTTGATAGCAACGGCATTGGCTTCGCCATCTTTCATCGTCAAGTTAACAGACGCAACGACAAGGTCTGAGTTTTTACCTGCGTAGCTAAGAGCAACTGGTTCATCCATATGAACAGCATCCACTTTTCCAGCCTGCAATTCATTGACGGCTTCACCCATATTGGTCAAGGATGTCAATTGGGCATTTGGCAATTGTTCCTTGACCATGGTTTCTGGAACAGTTCCCTTTTGAGCTGCGATATTGGCACTTGCGAGGCTTGAAAGATCCTTGTATTTGTCTAAATCGGCTTTTCTAACCAAGAAG
>CAJZDE010000130.1:0-4620 GCA_915063165.1 uncultured Streptococcus sp. | reverse complement strand
TACAATCAACAAAAAACGATTCGATATAGAAATAAATTGGGAGAAAGTATGAAAGACAGTCATTTAGTTGCCCATCATATTCGTTTGTTGAATGGGCGGATTTTTCAAAAGTTACTGAGTCAGGATCCTGAGGCTCTTTATCGGAGTGAGCAGGGAAAGATTTTAGTGGTTTTATGGAATAGTGAAACTGGCTGTGCAACTGTGACAGATATTGCGCTGGCGACTGGTCTCGCCAACAATACGCTCACAACCATGATTAAGAAACTTGAGGAGCAAAAGCTGATCACGATTAGTCCATGTGGGGTAGATAAGAGGAAAAAATATGTCGTTCTGACTGAACTTGGTTCATCCCAGAAAAAAGTCGGCCATCGTATCAGTCAAAAACTGGATGCTGTTTTTTATAAAGGTTTCACTGAGGAAGAAATTCGCCAGTTTGAAAGTTATCAGGAACGCATTTTGGACAATCTGAAAGAGAAAGCAAATGAGGAATAAATCATGTCAAAACAAGTTGAAAATGCCCAAAATCTATATATTCATGCTATTCAAGATGGACGAGTTGCTGAGGCTCAGGCCCAGTCTGTAGGAGATACCTACATTCAACACTCGACAGGAGTGCCAGATGGGAAAGAAGGGTTTGCGGCTTTCTTTGCAAATTTCTTTGAGCGCCATCCCGAGCGTGAGATGAAGATTGTCCGTACTATTGAGGATGGCAATCTTGTCTTTGTTCATGTTCATCAATATCTCAATGGCGGGGAAGCTCAATGGGTGACGACAGATACTTTCCGTGCGGATGAGAATGGTCGTATCGTAGAACATTGGGATGTTATTGACTACTATCGAACACCTGAAAACGGCCAATTAGACCAGATTTTTGGTGATTTTGAAATCACAGATTTGGATAAGACAGCAGAAAATAAAAAGTTAGTCCGTCGTTTCTTGACAGAAATCTTTCAAAACGGCAAACTAGAGCAGTGGAATGATTATGTGGCAGAAGATTTGATTCAGCATAATCATGAGATTGGACAAGGAAATCAGGCCTATAAAAATTATGTGGCTGAACATGGTGTTACTTTCGACTTTGTTTTCCAGCTTTTGGGACAAGGAAACTATGTGGTTAGCTATGGGCAGACTCAGATTGATGGAGTTGCCTATGCCCAGTACGATATCTTCCGTTTGGAGAATGGCTTGATTGTGGAGCATTGGGATAATAAGGAAGTTATGCCTAAGGTAGAAGACTTGACCAACCGAGGGAAGTTTTAAAAGGAGATACTAAGATGAAAGCTGTGCTTGTCAAGGAAGCTGGGGGACCAGAAGTTCTGCAGGTTGTGGAAGTTCCAAAACCGACTGTTAAAGAAGGTTGGACCTTGGTCAAGGTGCAGGGATTTGGAATCAACCATAGCGAGATTTTTACTCGTCAAGGACTATCACCGTCCGTTCAATTCCCACGGATTTTAGGAATTGAATGTGTGGGACTTGTAGAGGAGACCAATCGTCCCGATTTGCAGGTCGGGCAGCAAGTCATCTCCATAATGGGAGAAATGGGGCGCGCTTTTGATGGTGGTTATGCTGAGTATGTTTTGCTACCAGATGAACAGGTTTATCCTGTGAGGACAGGGCTTGCTTTGGAAAGTTTAATCGCTCTGCCTGAAACCTACTATACAGCATTTGGCTCTTATTTCAATCTCAAGATTGAAGAGGGAAACCGAGTTCTGGTTCGAGCAGCGACGAGTGGTGTTGGGCTTGCTTTTGCAAAACTTCTCAAGGGGCAATTTCCAAATGTCTATCTAGCGGGAAGTAGCCGTAGTCTGAGCAAGGAAATGCAATTAAAAGAGGCAGGATTTGACCAGGTGATTTTGGACAAGGACGGTGTCTTGCAAACGGAAGAGCAGTTTGACAAGGTCTTGGATCTTGTCGGTCCGAGTGCTATTTTTGATACATTTGCTCGGACGGCAGATGGTGGTATCATCTGTTCTTGTGGCTTGCTGGGCGGTCAATGGACTATTCCAGACTTTGACCCGATCGAAATGCTTTATCGTAATCTCTACTTAACAACCTTTGCTTCTGGTAATGTGTCTCAAAGCAAGCTTCAAGCTTTGGTGGACTTTGTAGAGCGTTATCAGGTAGATGTACGACCTGAAAAAGTATTTTCTATTGAACAAATCCAGGATGCGCATGCTTATCTGGAAAGTAGCCAATCTTTTGGCAAGGTTATCGTAAAAATTGAGGACAAAGAATGATTGAATATAAAAATGTAGCGCTACGCTACACAGAAAAAGATGTTTTGAGAGATGTCAATTTACGGATTGAGAATGGGGAATTTATGGTTTTAGTTGGGCCTTCTGGGTCCGGTAAGACGACCATGATTAAGATCATTAACCGTCTCTTGGAACCAACTGATGGAAATATTTATATGGATGGCAAGCGCATCAAAGACTATGATGAGCGTGAACTTCGTCTTTCTACTGGTTATGTTTTACAGGCCATTGCTCTGTTTCCCAATCTAACGGTTGCAGAAAATATTGCTCTCATTCCGGAGATGAAGGGCTGGACTAAGGAAGAAATTGCTCAGAAAACTGAAGAGCTTTTGGCTAAAGTTGGTTTACCAGTAGCTGAGTATGGGCATCGTCTGCCTAGTGAACTATCTGGTGGGGAACAGCAACGGGTTGGTATTGTTCGTGCTATGATTGGTCAGCCTAAGATTTTGCTTATGGATGAACCTTTTTCAGCCTTGGATGCCATTTCGAGAAAACAGTTGCAGGTTTTGACGAAAGAATTGCATAAAGAGTTTGGGATGACAACGATTTTTGTGACCCATGATACGGATGAAGCTTTGAAATTAGGTGACCGTATTGCTGTCTTGCAGGACGGAGAGATTCGTCAGGTGGCGAACCCTGAGACCATTTTAAAAGCTCCTGCAACGGACTTTGTAGCAGATTTGTTTGGAGGTAGTGTTCATGACTAATTTGATATCAACTTTTCAGGATCGTTTTGGTGATTGGGTAACAGCTCTATCTCAACATTTGCAGTTGTCACTTTTAACCTTGTTACTAGCTATTTTTATCGCGATTCCTTTGGCTGTTTATCTTCGTTATCATGAAAAGATGGCGGACTGGGTCTTGCAGATTGCAGGAATTTTCCAGACTATCCCGTCTCTGGCCTTGTTGGGACTCTTTATTCCCTTGATGGGAATTGGGACCTTGCCTGCTTTGACAGCACTAGTGATTTATGCGATTTTCCCAATTTTGCAAAATACCATCACTGGGCTAAAGGGAATTGATCCAAGTCTACAAGAGGCTGGGATTGCCTTTGGGATGACTAGATGGGAGCGTCTCAAGAAGTTTGAAATTCCACTTGCCATGCCTGTCATTATGTCTGGGATTCGGACGGCAGCGGTCTTGATCATCGGTACGGCGACCTTGGCTGCCTTGATTGGTGCAGGGGGACTGGGTTCCTTTATCCTTTTGGGAATTGACCGCAATAATACCAGTCTGATTTTGATTGGGGCCCTTTCTTCTGCAGTGCTGGCTATTGCCTTTAACTTCCTGCTAAAAGTGATGGAAAAAGCAAAATTGCGGACGATTTTCTCTGGTTTTGCCTTGGTGACCATATTGCTTGGTCTGTCTTATAGTCCAGCTCTATTTGCTCAAAAAGAGAAAAAAAACTTGGTGATTGCTGGGAAATTGGGACCTGAACCAGAAATTTTGGCAAATATGTATAAGTTGCTGATTGAAGAAAATACCAGTATGACTGCGACTGTTAAGCCGAATTTTGGGAAAACAAGCTTCCTCTATGAAGCTCTGAAAAAAGGGGACATTGATATCTATCCTGAATTTACTGGTACGGTGACTGAAAGTTTGCTTCAGCCATCACCCAAGGTAGGTCATGAGCCAGATCAGGTTTATCAGGTGGCGCGTGATGGCATTGCCAAACAGGATCATCTGGCCTATCTAAAACCTATGTCTTATCAAAATACCTACGCTGTAGCTGTTCCGAAAAAGATTGCTCAAGAATATGGCTTGAAGACTATTTCGGACTTGAAAAAAGTGGAAGGGCAGTTGAAGGCAGGCTTTACACTCGAATTTAATGACCGTGAAGATGGAAATAAGGGCTTGCAATCAATGTATGGTCTCAATCTCAACGTAGCGACCATGGAGCCAGCTCTTCGCTATCAAGCAATTCAGTCAGGCGATATTCAAATCACGGATGCCTATTCGACAGATGCAGAGTTGGCACGTTATGATTTACAGGTCTTGGAAGATGACAAGCAACTCTTCCCACCTTATCAAGGAGCGCCACTCATGAAAGAAGCTTTGCTTAAGAAGCATCCTGAGTTGGAGAAAGTTCTCAATAAATTGGCTGGTAAAATCACGGAAAGCCAGATGAGCCAGCTCAACTACCAAGTCGGTGTTGAAGGCAGGTCAGCAGAACAAGTAGCCAAGGAGTTTTTACAAGAACAAGGTTTGTTGAAGAAATAGTTTGAAAATGTCAAACTCAACTTGCTTAAACGACTATAGAAAAGAATGCTCAGACAATGTCGTCTGGGCTTTTTTGATATTAGAGTTACTGAATGTCTTTCAAAATGGAAAATAATACTCAATGAAAATCAAAGAGCAAACTAGG
>CAJZDE010000129.1:0-4632 GCA_915063165.1 uncultured Streptococcus sp. | reverse complement strand
AAGGTCTCTTATTTAATTAGTAGCATTTTTACTAAAAACAAGGTAAATTTTCGTTTGGTTTTTCCTCTGTTTTATCCCTTATTAGCAAATTTCTCCTAAATCTTATGATTTCCTCTATTTATTATAGTTCTTATATAAACCCACTTGACATTTTACTCCTTAGATAATAAAATAAAATTGGTTTTATGTAAACGCTATCATATATGATAATAACAAGGAGGTTTTGTCATGAAACTAGAAAAGAAACAGCGCTTCTCCATCCGTAAATACGCGGTTGGAGCAGCTTCTGTACTGATAGGATTTGCTTTTAGCGCACAAGTCGTATCTGCCGACGGGATTACTCCAGCTCCAACAGCTGAAGAAACTGTTCAAACGATTCAGGAGAGTCCACAAGTAGTCAAAGAAACTGTAGACTCCAAGGTTCCAGAAAAACTGGAAGGAAAGGCTGACAAACCTGTAAAAGAGGAGGTCAAAGAAGACCAGGAGGCTCCTCGAACAGTTGCTCCAACAACAGAAGAGCCAAGCGCACCAGTTGTGACAGAAAATGCTACTCCAACTCCTACTGCCGAGAAAGAAAGCCCTGCTCCAGCTGAAACTCCTGCCGAAAGTACTTCTTCAGAAAAGAAAAATGAAGCCGTCACACCTGCAGTAGCCACTCCTAGCACGGAACGAGCAGCTCAGGTAAATGAAAAACTGGCAAAACGAAAAATGATTTCAATCGACGCTGGACGCAAGTACTTCTCTCCAGACCAACTAAAAGAAATCATCGACAAAGCCAAACACTACGGCTACACGGATCTTCATTTACTAGTTGGAAACGATGGCATGCGTTTCATGTTGGACGACATGACCATCAAAGCCAATGGCAAAACCTATGCAAGTAATGATGTCAAACGTGCGCTCGAAAATGGAACAGATGCCTACTACAAGGATCCAAACGGCAACCACTTGACAGAGAGCCAGATGACGGACTTGATTAACTATGCCAAAGATAAGGGTATCGGACTAATCCCAACCGTTAATAGCCCTGGGCACATGGATGCGATTTTGCATGCCATGAAAGAACTAGGTATCCAAAAACCGAACTTCAACTACTTTGGTAAGGAATCTGCCCGTACCGTTGACCTGGATAACAAAGAAGCTGTTGAGTTTACCAAAGCCCTGATCGACAAGTATGCTGCATACTTTGCTGGAAAAACTGATATTTTCAATATCGGACTAGATGAATATGCCAACGACGCTACTGATGCTAAAGGTTGGAGCGTTCTTCAAGCCTACAAGTGGTATCCCGAAGATGGCTTCCCAGATAAGGGTTATGACAAATTTATCGCCTACGCAAACGACCTTGCTCGCATCGTCAAATCTCACGGTCTCAAACCAATGGCCTTCAACGATGGAATCTACTACAATAGCGATACAAGCTTTGGTACTTTTGACAAAGATATCATCGTTTCTATGTGGACTGGTGGATGGGGCGGATACGACGTCGCTTCTTCTAAACTTCTAGTTGAAAAAGGCCACCAAATCTTGAATACCAACGATGCTTGGTACTATGTTCTCGGACGAAATGCCGACGGCCAAGGCTGGTACAACCTTGACCAAGGCCTCAACGGTATCAAGAGCACTCCAATTACTTCAGTACCAAAATCTGAAGGAGCAGATATCCCGTTCATCGGCGGTATGGTAGCTACTTGGGCAGATGACCCAGCTCAACGTTATTCACCATCACGCCTCTTCAAACTCATGCGTAGCTTCGCAAATGCCAATGCTGAATACTTCGCAGCTGACTATGAGTCTGCTGAGCAAGCCCTGAAAGAAGTCCCAACAGACCTTAACCGCTATACTGCAGAAAGTGTCGCAGCTGTAAAAGAAGCTGAAAAAGCCATTCGCTCACTCGATAGCAACCTCAGCCGAGCCCAACAAGACACGATTGACCAGGCAATCGCGAAACTCCAAGAAGCTGTCAGCAACTTGACCTTCACACCAGAAGCTCAAAAAGAAGAAGACGCGAAACGCGAAGTTGAAAAACTTGCCAAGAACAAGGTGATCTCAATTGACGCTGGACGTAAGTACTTCTCAGCTGAGCAACTCAAACGTATCATTGATAAAGCTAGTGAACTTGGGTATTCTGATGTGCATCTCCTCCTAGGAAATGACGGACTTCGCTTCCTACTTGATGACATGACTATCACTGCTAACGGAAAAACTTATGCAAGTGACGATGTCAAAAATGCCATCATTGAAGGAACAAAAGCTTACTACGATGATCCAAACGGAACCACTCTTAGCCAGACTGAAATCACTGAATTGATCGAGTACGCAAAATCAAAAGGTCTCGGACTCATCCCAGCGATCAACAGCCCTGGCCACATGGATGCCATGCTCGTCGCCATGGAAAAACTTGGAATCAAGAATCCTCAAGCCAACTTTGACAAGGTCTCTAAGACAACCATGGACCTTGAAAACGAAGAGGCGATGAACTTTGTCAAAGCCCTCATCGGCAAGTACATGGACTTCTTTGCAGGCAAGACTAAGATCTTCAACTACGGTACAGACGAATATGCCAATGATGCCACCAACGCTCAAGGCTGGTACTACCTCAAATGGTATGGACTCTATGGCAAGTTTGCTGAGTACTCTAACACTCTTGCTGCTATGGCTAAAGAAAGAGGCCTTCAACCAATGGCCTTCAACGATGGTTTCTACTATGAAGACAAGGATGATGTCGAGTTTGACAAGGATGTCATCATCTCTTACTGGTCTAAGGGATGGTGGGGTTACAACCTTGCGACGCCTCAGTACCTAGCAAGCAAAGGCTATAAACTCCTCAACACCAACGGAGACTGGTACTACGTCCTAGGCAATCACAAACCAGACGAAGCCTACCCACTATCAAAGGCGATTGAAAACTCTGGTAAAGTGCCATTTAACCAACTTGCTTCTACCAAGTATCCAGAGGTAGACCTTCCTACTATTGGTAGTATGCTTGCTATCTGGGCAGATAGACCAAGTGCTGAGTACAAGGAAGAAGAAATCTTTGAACTCATGACTGCCTTCGCAGATCACAACAAAGACTACTTCCGCGCTGACTACAATGCTCTCCGTGAGGAGCTTGCTCAAATCCCTACTAACTTGGAAGGATACAGCAAAGAAAGTCTCGATGCCCTAAATGCAGCTAAAGAAGCTATTAACTACAACCTCAACCGTAGCAAACAAGCCGAGTTAGACGCTCTCGTAGCTAAACTCAAGGCAGCCCGCCTAGACCTCAAACCAGCGGCAACTCACTCAGGAAGCCTCGATGAAAATGAACTAGCTGCCAATGTTGAAACCAAACCGGAACTCATCACAAGAGCAGAAAAGATTCCATTTGAAGTTATCAAGAAGGAAAATCCAAACCTCCCAGCTAAGCAAGAAAAGATTGTCACACCAGGTGTAGATGGCGAACGCACTCATTACATTTCTGTCCTTACTGAAAATGGTAAACAAACAGAAACCGTTCTAGATAGCCAAGTAACCAAAGAACCTGTGACCCAGGTTGTTGAAATCGGCGCCCCTATTACTCACAAAGGGGATGAACACGGTCTTGCCCCAGCCGCAGAGGCAAAACCAAGACTGGACATCCAAGAGGAAGAAATTCCATTCACTACCGTAACACGTGAAAATCCGCAATTACCACTCGGACAAACGCAAGTAGTCGTTGCTGGAGTATATGGTCGCCGTACGATTTTCTACTCTGTCAGCACTACTGCTGACGGCAAGGAGGAAAGAACCCTTGTCAATAGTGCGGTATCGCAGGAAGCGGTCGCTCAGGTTGTCGAAGTCGGAACTGCCGTTGAGAAAGCTGAGCAAGCTGAACCAACTACTAGCAAAGGAGATGAAAAACAACTCCCTGCAACAGGAAGTCAAGAATCTGCAGGCTTGGTCGCAGCAGGACTCATGGCCACACTAGTAGCCTACGGACTCACTAAGAGAAAAGAAGATTAACCCCCCTTCGACAAGAATACAAAAAAGCGAGATAATATCTCGCTTTTTATTGTTAGGATTAGTCACCAAGTCCGATACGTTCAAAGATATCATCCACTCGTTTAGTGTAGTAAAGAGGATTGAAGATTTCGTCGATTTCCTCTTGAGTCAGGCGTGATGTCACTTCTGGATCTGCTTCAAGAAGTGGTTTAAAGTCTACTTGGTTATCCCAAGAATAGGCTGTTTTTGGTTGCACCAAGTCGTAGGCTTGCTCACGGATCATGCCTTTTTCAATCAAGGTCAACATAGCACGTTGGCTGAAGATGATTTTTTAAATTATTAAACTCCTATCATCTTATTTTGAATAATTTTGAATCCACGAAATCAACATACCCGAAGTCATCAAGTAAGATAGCACTGAGAAAACAATAATCATTATAATTAAAAAAATTTGCGACTCCAAAAAAGATGAATTATATATAGTCCTTTTTATAAACTCAGAAACTTTTATTTTTCTTGCAAAATGAATTAACAAGTTCCTAAACATCATAGAATATGCTATAAATTGTTGTGCAACCGCAATCAATAAACCAAATATTATATATATACTGCTAATAAATCTGCTATCTGTCACAGTTGCTGACATTCCTTCAGAAATTGTTAGTAGAT
>CAJZDE010000128.1:0-4720 GCA_915063165.1 uncultured Streptococcus sp. | reverse complement strand
TAGGACTTTCTAACTACTTGATGACCATGGTTTTACCTTTTAACTTGATTGAGGGTATCATCTTTGCCGTTTCATTCTGGTTGTTATACGTCCTCTTGAAACCAACCTTAAAACATTATGAGAGATAAACAAACATTTTTAATGAAGGGCAGTTTTGCCCTTTTACTTTTCGTCCTTCTTGGCTATATGGTTAAGTTCTATCCTGAAACGCTGGTCGGTTTTGATCAACCAATTCAGACTGCTCTTCGTGGGGATTTGCCAGATTATTTGACGGTTCTGTTCCGTGCCCTTACGCATTTGATTGATATCCCAGTAATCATCACCTGGGTTGCCATCGCAGCCTTTATCTTTTATCGTAAGCAGTGGAAGATAGAAAGCTACTTCATGGCGGGCAATCTAGCCTTAGCCGGTCTTTTGATTGTGACCTTTAAAAATATTTACCAGCGCCCACGACCAGCTATCTTACACTTGGTAGAGGAGAAGGGATTTTCCTTCCCAAGTGGGCATTCTCTGGCAGTGACGCTGATGGAAGGCACTTTGATTGTCATTCTCAGTCAACGGATTAAAGATCCGGTTTGGAGAAAAATTGTACAAATCGTCCTTGGGGTCTACCTAGTCAGTGTGCTGCTATCTCGGGTCTATCTGGGAGTTCACTACCCATCAGACGTTCTTGCCAGTTTCTGTGTGGGCTTGGGAGTCTTGTTTATCGAATTTCCTTTCTATGACAAGCTTCGCTTCCAATGGCGATTTAAAGGCAAGCAGAAGTGAGATAGGTCTTGCAAGAATGGTAAAAATCTGATAAACTAAGTAGTAATTGAATAGGAATCCGCAAGACTAGTAACTCAAGGGAAGTATATCAGGGAGGAGAGCCGTGACTGCAAGCTCTCTATATGAAAGCTGGGTGAATTCACTTGCGCATGGATTTAGAAATGAAGGTCTGACTTGTCAGATGAAAACGGATGGTACCGCGTGTCAACGCTCCGAGTGGAGTTTTTGGCATGTGGTTTTCTTTTTATCTACGAGAGACTGATGGAGGAATTATGTCAACTATTGAAGAACAATTAAAAGCGCTTCGTGAGGAAACGCTGGCTAGCTTGAAGCAGATTACTGCTGAAAATGAAAAAGAGATGCAAGACTTGCGTGTCTCTGTCCTTGGTAAAAAAGGGTCGCTTACTGAAATCCTCAAAGGGATGAAAGATGTTTCTGCTGAGATGCGTCCGATCATCGGGAAACACGTCAATGAAGCGCGTGATGTCTTGACAGCAGCCTTTGAAGAAACAGCGAAGCTCTTGGAAGAAAAGAAAGTCGCAGCTCAACTGGCTAGTGAGAGCATCGATGTGACACTTCCAGGTCGCTCAGTTGCGACTGGTCACCGTCATGTCCTTACACAAACCAGTGAAGAAATCGAAGATATTTTCATTGGGATGGGGTACCAAGTCGTGGATGGTTTTGAAGTGGAGCAAGACTACTATAACTTCGAGCGTATGAACCTTCCAAAAGATCACCCAGCTCGCGATATGCAGGATACTTTCTACATCACAGAAGAAATCTTACTCCGTACCCACACGTCTCCAGTTCAAGCGCGTGCTATGGATGCCCATGATTTTTCGAAGGGGCCTTTGAAAATGATCTCACCAGGGCGTGTTTTCCGTCGTGACACAGACGATGCGACCCACAGTCACCAATTCCACCAAATCGAAGGCTTGGTTGTTGGGAAAAATATTTCTATGGCGGATCTTCAAGGAACGCTTCAATTGATTGTGCAAAAAATGTTTGGTGAAGAGCGTCAGATCCGTCTGCGTCCATCTTACTTCCCATTCACAGAGCCATCTGTTGAAGTGGATGTTTCCTGCTTCAAGTGTGGTGGAGAAGGATGTAACGTATGTAAGAAAACAGGTTGGATCGAAATTATGGGTGCCGGTATGGTTCACCCACGTGTCCTTGAAATGAGTGGTATCAATGCGACTGTTTACTCTGGCTTTGCCTTTGGTCTTGGACAAGAACGTGTAGCCATGCTCCGTTACGGAATCAATGATATCCGTGGGTTCTACCAAGGCGATGTCCGCTTCTCAGAACAGTTTAAATAAGATTGAAACCTGAAACACAGTCCTAGTCATTTTCTCTCGATGAGAATAGTAAGGACTGACTCGAAGAAAAAGAAAGGAATTGAAAAGGTCCCGCTTGGTGGGATCTTACAATCAGAATTATGCTTGTATCTTATAAATGGTTAAAAGAATTGGTGGACATTGATGTGCCATCACAAGAGTTGGCTGAGAAAATGTCAACTACAGGGATCGAGGTCGAAGGTGTCGAATCACCAGCTGCTGGTCTCTCAAAAATTGTCGTCGGTGAGGTTTTGTCTTGCGAAGATGTGCCAGAAACACACTTGCATGTCTGTCAGGTTAACGTTGGTGAAGAAGAAGCCCGTCAGATCGTTTGTGGTGCCCCAAATGTGCGTACTGGTATCAAGGTCATGGTGGCTCTTCCAGGAGCTCGTATCGCTGACAACTACAAAATCAAAAAAGGGAAAATCCGTGGCTTGGAGTCACTTGGAATGATCTGTTCACTTGGTGAATTGGGAATTTCTGACTCGGTTGTACCGAAGGAATTCGCAGATGGAATCCAAATCTTGCCTCAAGATGCTATTCCTGGAGATGAAGTTTTCTCTTACCTAGACTTGGATGACGAAATCATCGAACTTTCTATCACGCCAAACCGTGCAGACGCTCTATCTATGCGTGGAGTAGCGCACGAAGTGGCAGCCATCTATGACAAGGCAGTTAGCTTTAAAGAATTCAGTTTAACAGAAACAAATGAAGCTGCAGCAGACGCCCTTTCTGTAGGCATTGAGACAGACAAGGCGCCTTACTATGCGGCCCGTATCTTGGATAATGTGACCATCGCACCAAGTCCACAATGGTTGCAAAACCTCCTCATGAACGAAGGCATTCGTCCAATTAACAATGTCGTAGACGTAACCAACTACATCCTGCTCTACTTTGGTCAACCGATGCATGCCTTTGACTTGGATACCTTTGAAGGAAGCGAGATTCGTGTGCGTGAAGCGCGTGCTGGTGAAAAATTGGTGACCTTGGATGGTGAAGAGCGTGACTTGGAAACAAATGACTTAGTCATCACTGTCGCAGACAAGCCAGTAGCCCTTGCAGGTGTTATGGGTGGTCAAGCAACCGAAATCTCTGAAAATTCTAGTCGTATTGTCCTTGAATCTGCTGTCTTCAATGGCAAATCCATTCGTAAGACAAGTGGTCGCTTGAATCTTCGTTCTGAGTCATCTTCTCGCTTTGAAAAAGGCATTAATGTGGCAACAGTCAATGAAGCCCTTGATGCGGCAGCAAGTATGATTGCAGAACTTGCAGGTGCGACGGTGCGTAAGGGCATTGTTTCAGCAGGTGAGCTTGATACTTCTGATGTAGAAGTTTCTTCAACCCTTGCAGACGTTAACCGTGTCCTTGGTACAGAGCTTTCATACGCAGATGTAGAAGACGTTTTCCGTCGTCTTGGCTTTGGGCTTTCTGGAAATGCGGAAGCTTTCACTGTCAGCGTTCCACGTCGTCGTTGGGATATTACTATCGAAGCAGACCTCTTTGAAGAAATCGCTCGTATCTATGGATATGACCGTTTGCCAACCAGTCTTCCAAAAGACGATGGTACAGCAGGTGAATTAACAGCTACACAAAAATTGCGCCGTCAAGTTCGTACCATCGCTGAAGGGGCAGGTTTGACAGAAATCATCACCTACGCTCTGACAACTCCTGAAAAAGCAGTTGAGTTTACGGTTCAACCAAGTAACCTTACAGAGCTCATGTGGCCAATGACCGTGGACCGTTCAGTTCTCCGTCAAAATATGGTTTCTGGTATCCTTGATACAGTTGCCTACAACGTGGCTCGTAAGAACAAAAACTTGGCTCTTTATGAGATTGGAAAAGTCTTTGAACAAACAGGCAATCCGAAAGAAGACCTACCAAACGAGATCAACAGCTTTGCCTTTGCCTTGACAGGCTTGGTTGCTGAAAAAGACTTCCAAACTGCAGCAGTTCCAGTTGATTTCTTCTATGCTAAGGGAATCCTTGAAGCCCTCTTTGCTCGTTTGGGACTCCAAGTAACTTATACAGCAACATCTGAAATCGCTAGCCTTCATCCAGGACGTACGGCCGTGATTTCACTCGGCGACCAAGTTCTTGGTTTCCTTGGCCAAGTGCATCCAGTCACTGCCAAGGCTTACGATATTCCAGAAACTTATGTAGCTGAACTTAACCTTTCAGCCATCGAAGCTGCGCTCCAACCTGCTGCTCCATTTGTGGAGATCACGAAATTCCCAGCAGTTAGCCGTGATATTGCCCTTCTTCTCAAGGCAGAAATTAGTCATCAAGAAGTTGTAGACGCAATTCAAGCTGCAGGCGTGAAACGTTTGACAGATATCAAACTCTTCGACGTCTTCTCAGGAGAAAAATTGGGAGTTGGCATGAAGTCAATGGCTTATAGCTTGACCTTCCAAAATCCAGAAGACAGCTTAACGGACGAAGAAGTAGCACGTTACATGGAAAAAATCCAAACTTCTCTCGAAGAAAAAGTCCATGCAGAAGTACGTTAAACCATCGATCCATCCTTCGGGGTGGATTTTTAAATTCTTAAAATGCTCGTTCAGGAATAAAAAGCGACAGTTGAGGAAAAATTCTCCCGGCTAGTCTTTAATGAGTTA
>CAJZDE010000127.1:0-4728 GCA_915063165.1 uncultured Streptococcus sp. | reverse complement strand
GGATAGGTGAAGCTAAAGGAGAATTGTCTTTCAATCTTCTCCTCGATGATTTCCTCATAACGGTTTAAAAAAGTCAGTTTGAGATAGAGGCCATTGGCCGGTTGAACCTGCATCTTCATAGATAGACGGTAGGTGTGATTTTTCTTAAGAAGAGGGAGGCTGGGCTGGCTTCTAGTAGCCTGGTAGTTGACACTAGAAAACCAGGTTTTAAGGGTTTCACCTGAAGCCAGCAAAGGATTTTTCAGGGTAACATGACCGTCTGCATGATAGGGGACCTGGCTACCATAAAGATAAGTGGCTCCCATCTCACCCCACCTAATATCCTCTCTCTTGATGATAATCATGTCTCACCTCTTCCGTATTCTTCTAGTATCATCTTGTAAAAATGAATAAACCAGGCAACGTTTGTTCCTGTGTCATCATTGTGTCGACCTGCGGTTCCTTTGGACAAAATCTTGGCTCCTGTCTGACAAAGTGTCTCCACTAGCTGGTCATAGGCACCACTATCCATATCCTCGTCCTTCATGTAAGAAAGACCAAAGGTCGTCTGGGAAAAATCAGCTTGTTTAAATCGGCTCCAAAAACGTTGATCCAAGTCCTTCATGTCTTTCTGGCTCACTCCTCCAGTCTGAAGGTGCAAAACATCAAAGCTAGTTGGAAAGACTCCTGGCGCCTCTAGCCGTCCCCGCTGTGCGATGGTTCCTAGATTTGTCAAGGGTTTTCCGACTACGATTCCTTTGGGCTCAAAGTGGGATCCATAGTAGAGGGCAGGGAAGGTTCCCATTGACAGGCCAGATAGGACCAAGTCACTTCTATCCAAACCTAGGTAGTCTAAATAGTACTGGATGGTTGCTTGAATCTTATCTTCCAATTCCTCAGTTCCTAGGTAAAAGGCTCCTCCTTCTAATCGAGGGTCCGAAAAAAGGAGAAAGGGGCATCGGAGATTCTTCATCATCCAATAACCCTCAAAGCCTTCCGCCGGACGGTAACCTGAGAAATAGACTGCTAGAGGTGGCTTGAAATCTCCTGGGTGAAAGAAATAGTTGATTTCCTCACGTTTTTTGTCATGCAGGATATTGCCTCCGAGAACAAACTTTCCAAACTGTTTCCGGCTCCAGCGTTGGTGGAGATTGCCGATGTTGACCTTTCCCTGGCCACGCGCTTCAAGAGAAATGCTCAGATAAGCGTCATAGTCTTGCTCCACGATGATTGCTGAGGCAAAGTCTGCTTCCTTGAGGAGAATGTCCTGTCTAATCTCTGAAATGGATCCTGCTGGGATCTTTCTCAAACGCAGGCACAAGTCCACTGGCCCACTCTTTTCATATTCGAGCCAGAGTTCGATTGGCGAATGGGCTTGGACGGTCTGATTATAGGCCCAAGAGGCTAGTTGGGTATAGTTCTTGCCAAAATCACCTTCTAATTCCAGATGCTCAAATCCTTGATAGGAGACAGAGCCTTGGAAACTCGGGTGAATCCGTATCGTAGCTGGACTCAGCTTATCTCCATAACCACCTTCAAAGAGGGAGGTGGAAAGGTCTCGAACAAAGCCCTGTCGGTCTGACAGGTCCATCGCTTGCATGCAGTGCTGTTTGATGAGATTATGAAGACCTTGATCCTGACTTGCAAACTGTTCTGGATAGAAAACCGTATAGGGTTCCAAGCTAGATGTAAAAGGCAACAAATCTACTAAATAAGCTCCATCCGTGAGGATGACAGCATGAAAGTGCTCTAGGTCATTCTCATCCATGATTTTCTGGATGTCAGACGATGTGTTGGGAGGAACATGATACCAGTCTAGTTGGGCTGGTAGGGCAAGCGTATCTTGCCAATCCTCTAGACCGATTTGCAAGATCTTATATTTCTTTTCCATGAGTCACCTCCTCCAGCCACTTTTCTAGCTTGATCAGGAATTGCTCCCCAGTGTGTTCCTTTATCTTTTCGATGGAATGGATCAAAGCATCATTCCATATCTGCAGGCTGTCGAGATAGTAATGGGCAGCTTGAGCAAAATCAGCAGTGTTTTCCAACAGATAGCCATTCTTCTGATGGCTGACATACTCTGTTTTGACCCTGTTGATTTGAGGGATACCAGCACTAATCCCCGCTATCTGGGTATAGAGGAGAGGCTGCCTGTTCAAATCGACAATCAAACGAACAAATTCCAGTTGCTTGATTAACTCCGATTCATCCTTCATATTGACAAACGAATAGCGCTTGCTCTGATGGCGATTGTCCTCAAGTGGATTTTCAGCTCCTTGGTAATCAACTTCCTTCTCCAGTTCCTGGTCTTGAAACTGCTCTGCAACCATCTCAGAAACACGTGTTTCCAGCTGTTTCATTTCTTCTTGACTAGCAGCAAAGGCTCCAAAGACCAACTCCGTATCCTTGTTTTCAGAAAGGAAATGCAAGACCTGATAGAGCGCTTGGGCCTCTATCCCCTGCTCAAAGTCCAGTTGATAGTAGAGGATTGACTCCTTCCGAGTCTGACTCTTTCCTAGCTCCAAGCGGGTATCAAAAGGTGATAAATGACGAAACTTCGTTGCTTGATTTGGAAAGGCAGACTGAGCCAAGTGCAAGGTGTCCTCTCTGTCGACCAGAACAAGGTCCACCTTATCCAGCAGACTTGCCAACTGGGGTAATTGCTCTTGAGGATTTCGTCCGATAAAAAGACTGAGAACCTTAGTGGTTTGGTGAGGCAATCGTTCTAAAAGGAAAGCATTGTGCTGATCACAAGCAGGCAGAAAATAGGTCGCTCCTTCCTCAGGGAGTTGAGCTATTTTCTTCTCAAAAAACTCCGCAATCAAATCTCCCATATCTCGGTAAGCCTCTTTTTGGAAGCGAAAAGCAAAGATAGGATTGACCACGATACGGCCCCCATCTTGCAAGTACTCTCTAAACTGCCACAGTCCCTTAGGATTGAGGTAGTCTTGGTAAATCGCCTGACTCTCTTCGTAATAAATCACACTGGAAACCAGCCCCCGATCATCCATCAGGTAGTTGGCAGACAAGAGCCCATCTTCCTTGAAATACTGAATCGTACTGATGAAGCCTTCTATCCCATGCTCCACCTGAGCATAGGGCTTTCCATTTCTCAAAACTAAAATGGTAAAGGGACTGTAAACAAACTCGCAGTCCTCTTCCCACTCAATATCTCTGACCTGCAAGACCTGTGGTCGAATCTCGTGAAAATCCTGCAATTCATCAAATAAGGAATAAACCTGTGCTTCTAAAATACCTTGGCGATGGAGAAAATAGCGCAAATGAGGCTGATAGGACAAAAGGAGGACCTGTGCAGGGATCCCTTGGCGTTGCATCAAGCGAATCTGATTGAAGGTGTCATCAAATTCTAGCTTAAAATGAGAAAAATACCAGGGTGTCAAATCAGCATGCCAGGGACGCTCCTTGCCATACCAGGCTGGGATAAAGTAATACATCAAAACCTCCTAGAATAGTGGCTGATACCTTTCATTTAGTCGGAGTGCTTGCAATTCATCATGAATCGTAAACAGCATACCACTCAAAATTAAAAAGAGTCCGGGAATCATGCTGACTTTTAACAAACTCTCATCCTTCAAGACAAACAAGATCGGAAGTCCAGCCAAGGTAACGTTAAAGACTGCACCTATCAGAGCAAATCGGAGAACCAAGCGATTGATAAAGCGACTGGTATCCTCACCAGGATAGACCCCGTAGATGTAATCTCCTGATTGCTTCATCCGATCTGCGATCTGTTGCCCACTCACATTGACAAAGGCAAAGGCAATGCTAAAGACAAAGAGGATAAGGATATAAGCATAGATCCACAAGGGTTTCCCCATCGCATACTGCTCCAGTATGGCAGGGTAGAGAGGATTACCCTTATCCAGATGTTGAAGCAAGAGCAAGAGATAAGAAGGCAAGCCCATGAGACTCATCACATACATATAAGGCATGCCACCCGCAGGATTGAGCATGATTTCCAGATAGGAATAGCGTTTAAAGCGAGAATGAAGCCCGATTTTATTGATAGGGATGCGGTATCTAGCTCGGTAAAAGAGAACGACGAGATAGGTAAAGAGGACACCAAGTATCAGCAACAGGAAAAGCAACCAAGGGGAGATCTTATGAACCTGGACCGATTGGATGATGTCCTGAGGGAGTGAAGCCACCATACTCGCCAATAAAATGACGACAGGTCCTCCAACTCCGATAGACGCATTAATGTCCGACAGCCAAACTAAGAAGAAGGTCCCTGCAACCAAAAGGCTGGTATTGAGGAGAAAGACCAAGAAGGGATTGTAGGGAGCTTGGACAGGGAGGTTTGTAGTCAAGGCCAAGGCCTGAATCAAGGCAATCCCTAACGTCAAGTACATTTTCCGTCTATCCTGAACTTCCGAAGAAACCGAGTTTAAACCCAGCTTCTTTGAAAAGGAAAACATCTGCCACAAGATCATAGCTGACATCCAAGGGGAAAGTCCGATGGAAAAGAGAGAGAGGCTGCGAAGATTTCCACCAGTCAGGGCTACTGAAAAGTCCAGATAGGCTGCGCCTCCTCCGAGAAAATCCCGACTATTGAGGTCAACAAAAGGAAGAGCCAGACGACTCCCGAGCACATAAATAAAGAGCAAAAATAGGGTGTGTATCCCTTTTTTTACTGCTATCGATGAACGAAATTCTTTCACTAGCTCCTCCTTTTCTTTTTTATCTTTCTGTCCTGTCACATGGGACCAATCTTGTCCTTCCATCTTA
>CAJZDE010000126.1:0-4758 GCA_915063165.1 uncultured Streptococcus sp. | reverse complement strand
GCTCACAGCTCACAGCTCACAGCTCACAGCTCACAGCTCACAGCTCACAGCTCACGCTGATTATGTAATCGGACGTGTTTTTTGTCAAGCATTAAAACAGGCATTTTCACATTTTTGTGAGAAGGCTTTTTATGTTGAGTTTTCTGAGTTATCTTTAGAGAGAAATGGAGAGCTACAATATGCCTAACCATTTCTCAAACGAAGTTGATGGACAACTCAAGTTTTATCAAGATTATCTACCTCTAGTTGATAAAACTTTGAAAATAGATGATATTTTAACGGATTATACAGATGGTATTGTAAATGGAAATCTGCTTGAATTTAAAGTTGTTATCAATGATATTAACACTGTTCTATTCCAAGCCATCAAATATCTATCTGCTCGGAGAATCAAAGGAAAAGAAATTCCCAAAAACATTCTGCTTGTGTCGCTAACGAATAAAAAAATCTACGTTTTTGATAGTCAGGAATATTTAACACATATCGAGAAAGTATATTTTGGTGGTGCAAGTGTAAAAACCTCTGGTTTTTCTTCTGGTAATCCTCATGCAGTTTTAGAATACGGTAAAAATACACTAGACGAAGATCATCTTATTAAATTACTACGTTCAAAGCAATATACAAAAATTAACATCGATGAAAACTGTATTGTTGGTTGGGCAGAACGTTTTTATCGTGAAAACAAAGGAGCTAAAAAGTCTGATTTTATTGGTGATCATACTGGTAAAGTTAAAATTATTGGTGAAATTCGAAAACCTGAGAAACTAAAAGAATTTATCAATCCTTATATCGGTGAAACTAATGCACAATTTCACTATTTGATGGATAAACTCAATGATACTTTACAAAAGAAAAACTTAGGAGCTTTCTACACTCCTGAACCTTATGTTCAAAAGTCATTGGAGCTAGTCCGACAAGCTATTAAGCGTGTTCCAGAAGGAAATGATTATATTATTTTGGATAGATGTGCCGGAACTGGAAATTTAGAGAAATTAATGAGTGATGAGGAATTAAGTCACTGCGTATTGTCAACTGTCGAATACTATGAGTATAAAGTTCTCCTAGAATTACTCGGTGACAAAGTTCGTAACATTATTCCGCCAACTGAAAAAGAGGATACTTTTAATATGGGGTTGGTACGAGGTGCAGATGCGCTTAGCGAAGAATATATCAATAATGAAATTATTCAAAACTATATCAACAATCCAAAAGTAACAATTATTTTGTATGAAAATCCACCTTATGCGGAAACAACTTCTATTGAACATCAAAAAGCTGGTTCAGGTAAATCATCGTCTGCTTGGAAAAAAAGCTTTTTAGTAAACGAAATGAAAAATGAAGCAAGAGGTTCATCAACAAATGATCTTGGGAATGTTTTTATTTGGTCGGCTTTCAAATATTATCTAAGACAACCAACAGATAGTTATATTGTTTATAGTCCAGTTAAGTATTGGAAAGTACAACATCTTATTAATCAAAAATTCCTTGGAGGATATGCTTTTAACCGTAAACATTTCCATACCAATATTGATGCTATGATTATGTGTGCTCTTTGGAGTAAAGAGGAAATACCAAAAGATTCTAAAAAATCACTTGATTTAGAAGCATATAATATTGATAAAGAAGGAAAACTTCTACGTGAGAGTGATGTAACTGTAAAGAGAATTTGGACTATCTATAGCCAATATTATTTTGACAAACGTTCTTTCCCCGATGATGAAACAGATGGACTTTATTTAGCATTAAATGGTAAAGAATATACTGGTATGACTAAAAGAATTACCCCGTTATTCAACAAAAATATTATAGGTTATATGGCTGTATATAGTTCTGGATTTGACAACCCTGATTTGCACTCTACGTTAATTAGAGCAGGTAGATATGATGGAAATGGATTTTTCCTCCGTTCTGATAACTTCTTAGAAAAGCTCCCAATGTTTGCCGCCAGTCGCTACATTACTTATAATCGTCACTGGACACAGCGTGCTAATATTATGAAATCTGCCGATGGCGCTGAACGTTTCAATAAAGCTGTATCAAGTAACAAGATTGAACAAGACTTATTGAAAATTCTGCTATTCACAACACTTGAAACGCAAAATCACATGAGAAGTTTATATGGTTCTGATGGACGATTCTACCGAAATGAGTTGTCATTGGATAACACTAATGGAGATACACTAGCAACAGTTAACTTAGCAAAATTGAAACAAGGTTCTAAAGAGACTGCTTTATTTGAACAATGGGAAAAAGTCCTAACAGAAGCTAAGAAGACGGAAAATTATGATTCTAAATTAACGTATTCAGTTTATCAGATTATTGATGAGCTTAACACATCTGAAAAAGATGAAAATGATAAAACAATCTATAACTATCCCGAATTAAACGGACACTTGAATACATTGAAAACAATGGTAAAAGAATATTATAATTCTGAAATTGTGCCATTCCTATTTGAGTATGAATTTTTGAAATAAGCATGAAAAAGACGATTTCCTCTTGGAAGTCGCCTTTTTGATATTCTTGTAAGCACTATATATTGTGTCTAGTGTAAACTGATATATAGTTACCTAAAATATTTTAGCAAAAAAGCCAGTTTCAAGCTGACTCTTTATTCCATGGTATCAAAGGCAAGGCTTGGTTTGGCATTGAGGTCCAAACCTGCGAAGTTTTCTTTGTTCCACTCGCTGACACTGGCATAGGCAATCATACCTGCATTGTCTCCACAGAGACGCAGGGGTGGAATGATGACTTTGACATCTGTGATTTCGTCTGCCAAGCGTTCTCTGAGGCCTTTATTGGCTGCCACGCCACCTGCGACAACAAGGGTTTTAACAGGGTATTTATCTAGGGCTTTCTTGGTTTTTGCCATGAGAATGTCCATAACTGCTGCTTGGAAGGAAGCACACAAATCCTCTGTAGACAAGCTTTCTCCCTTTTGCTCGGCATTGTGGTGAAGATTGATAAAGGCAGACTTCAAACCTGAGAATGAAAACTCCAGATTATCTTCCTTGATCATGGCACGAGGGAAGTCATACACATCCTGTCCTTGATGGGCCAACTCGTCAATCTCACGACCTGCTGGATAAGTCAAGCTCATGACACGACCGACCTTGTCATAAGCCTCCCCAACTGCATCGTCTCGTGTCTCCCCAACAATCTTGTAATCCCCAGCCTCTGACACATAGACCAACTCGGTGTGTCCTCCGCTGACCAAGAGTGCCAACAAAGGAAACTCCAAAGGCTCCACACTCTGAGCTGCCATGAGGTGCCCAGCCATGTGATTAACAGGGATAAGCGGAAGGCCGTGAGCCCAAGCAAAGGCCTTGGCAGCTGACAAACCAACTAGTAGAGCTCCAACTAATCCTGGTCCATAGGTGACCGCCACAGCTGTCACGTCCTCTTCGGTAATTCCTGCTTCTGCCAGTGCTTCCTCGATACAGGCTGTAATAACCTCGACATGGTGACGGCTAGCCACTTCAGGCACTACGCCCCCAAAACGTTTGTGGCTCTCGATTTGACTAGCAATGACATTGGACAAGAGCTGGTCGTCATTTTTTAAGACAGCAACACTGGTCTCATCACAGGATGTTTCAAATGCTAAAATATATCTATCCTTCATCTACTTCTCTCTTCATGATAATGGCGTCCTCAACTGGGTCATGGTAATAGGCCTTTCGCTCAGCGATGACCGCCATCTTTTCTTTCTTGTAAAATGCTTGCGCTCGTTGGTTTGACTTTCTGACTTCGAGGAAAATCTCCTTATCCGCTGGCAATTGAGCAAACAAGGCTGACGCAATTCCCTGACCCTGATAGGCTTTTTTGACAGCGATTTGCAGGACTTCTGCCTCAAAGAGATTCTCCTGAACAGCTAGAAAGCCAATCACTTCTGCCCCATCATAAGCTAGAGCGTACCAAGTCTGGTCTTGGGACAGGTCTGCTTGGATTTGTTCCAGCGTCCACGGATTGACTGGATAAACAGCTGCCATGACAGCGTAAATAGCTTGAGCCAGGTCAGGCTGTCTTTGAATTCGTTTGATCTCTATCATAGGCGTTTAATGTAAGACTCGCCAGACTCGGTGTGGTTCTTGAGCCAGTTTTCCTCGGCTTCGACACGCTTGAGGTAATTTGGCACAAAGTCGTGCAAGGAGTCTGCTTTCTTGTCCCAGGCCCAAAGAGCTAGATTAGCTGCATTTGGCAAGGTTTCTTGGTAGCTAGCTTGTGGTAGCTGTTCTTGGATCTGCTCCACAAAGGGGGCAACTTCTCCGACAAAGGTCACCTGGTCAGCATCCTTGACTTTTTCTAGCACTCCCGCAAAGGACAGGTGTGCTTCTGGCATGACAGGTTTGGCATTTTCATAAAATCCTGCATAAACATTGTTGCGACGCGCATCCATCAGGGGAACAAGTAAACCTTCTTGTTGGTGTGGTACCAGAGACAATAGACTCGACATACCAACCAACTCAATGTTCAGGGTATGAGCCAAGGTCTTGGCAGTTGCTACCGCAATTCGCAAACCTGTGTAGCTACCTGGTCCTTCAGCCACCACGATTCGGTCCAAATCCTTGGGTGTCAGGTCCAGACTCGACATCAAAAAATCGATGGCAGGCATAAGGGTGATGCTGTGATTCTTCTTAATATTAATCGTCGTCTCAGCAAGAACCTGCTTGTCCTCTAAAATGGCTAGAGAAAGAGCCTTGCTGGACGTATCAAAAGCTGCAATCTTCATGCTTATCCTCTATTTTTCCTCTTGCCGCC
>CAJZDE010000125.1:0-4773 GCA_915063165.1 uncultured Streptococcus sp. | reverse complement strand
GATTCGATTGCACCCATTCTGCAAGGCTTGATTTCAAATGAAACTATCAAACTTCTTGATATCGGGGCTGGGGCAGGATTTCCTAGTCTACCCATGAAAATCCTCTATCCTCAGTTAGATGTGACCATCATTGATTCGCTCAATAAGCGCATCAACTTCCTCCAACTATTGGCTCAAGAACTGGATTTGGACGGAGTTCATTTCTACCATGGACGTGCAGAAGACTTTGCCCAAGACAAGAACTTCCGTGCCCAGTTTGATGTGGTGACGGCTCGTGCGGTTGCCCGTATGCAGGTCTTGTCTGAGCTGACCATTCCCTATCTTAAAGTCGGTGGCAAACTATTGGCACTCAAGGCCAGCAATGCTCCTGAGGAATTGCTAGAAGCCAAGAATGCCCTCAACCTCCTCTTTAGTAAGGTAGAGGACAACCTCAGCTATGCCCTACCAAATGGAGATCCGCGCTACATCACTGTGGTCGAAAAGAAAAAGGAAACACCTAACAAGTATCCAAGAAAGGCTGGCATGCCCAACAAACGCCCACTTTAAACAATTTACAAAATCATACCTCGCTCTCGCATTTCCGGGCTTGGGAAAAATTCGTTTACAAAATCAACCTCGCTTTCTATCTCTAGGCTCGGGAAAAAATGATTTACAAAATCATTTTTTTCTGCTATACTATCACAAGCAAAGGTTTTTAATGTCATCCTGTGAGGTGACGAAGGCGCAGATTTATATAAATTTTTAAAAGATAGCTATTTTTTAAAAAGTCTTACTCTGAGGGCCTATTGCTGTAAAATAATGGGCTCTTTTTTGGTGCCCAAAAGTGAGGTTTTTATGAAACAGGAATCAACTGTTGACTTGTTACTAGACGTTGATCAACGTCCTTCTGCTGGTAAAGGTATTCTTCTCAGCTTCCAGCACGTATTTGCCATGTTTGGTGCAACCATTCTCGTTCCCTTAATTTTGGGAATGCCTGTATCCGTTGCCCTCTTTGCATCTGGTGTCGGAACCTTGATTTATATGGTTTCAACTGGCTTTAAGGTTCCAGTTTATCTAGGTTCTTCATTTGCCTTTATCACGGCTATGTCTCTAGCCATGAAAGAAATGGGGGGCGATGTATCTGCCGCTCAAACTGGGGTTATCCTGACTGGTTTGGTCTATGTCCTTGTAGCAGCAAGTGTTCGTTTTGCAGGTACGAAATGGATTGACAAACTCTTGCCCCCAATCATTATCGGACCTATGATTATCGTTATCGGTCTTGGTCTTGCTGGTTCTGCTGTAACGAATGCTGGACTTGTAGCAGACGGAAACTGGAAAAACGCCCTTGTAGCCGTTGTTACGTTCTTGATTGCTGCCTTCATCAATACAAAAGGAAAAGGTTTCCTTCGTATCATTCCTTTCCTCTTTGCCATCATCGGTGGTTATATCTTCGCTATGATGCTTGGTTTGGTTGACTTTACCCCAGTCCTTCAAGCCAACTGGTTTGAAATTCCTGGTTTCTACTTGCCATTTAGTACAGGTGGTGCCTTTAAAGAGTACAACTTGTACTTTGGTCCTGAAACCATTGCTATCTTGCCTATCGCTATTGTAACCATTTCAGAACACATCGGAGACCACACAGTTTTGAGCCAAATCTGTGGCCGTCAATTCCTAAAAGATCCAGGTCTTCACCGTACGCTTCTCGGTGACGGTATCGCGACATCTGTATCAGCCTTCCTCGGTGGACCAGCTAATACGACTTACGGCGAAAATACAGGGGTCATCGGGATGACTCGTATCGCTTCTGTCTCTGTTATCCGTAACGCAGCCTTTATCGCCATTGCTCTTAGCTTCCTAGGTAAATTCACTGCCTTGATTTCAACCATTCCAAATGCTGTGCTCGGTGGCATGTCCATCCTTCTCTACGGAGTTATCGCCAGCAATGGTTTGAAAGTTTTGATTAAGGAACGCGTTGACTTCAGTCAAATGCGTAACCTCATCATCGCAAGTGCCATGTTGGTACTTGGACTTGGTGGGGCTATCCTCAAACTTGGCCTAGTTACACTTTCAGGTACTGCTCTATCAGCCATGACAGGAATTATCTTAAACTTGATTTTGCCACACGAACATAAAGACTAATCATCTATACACACAAAATCCACTCGATTGAGTGGATTTTTTAATTACTTACTCTTTATTTCCAACAGTAAATCTTTCAATGAAATAATGGTCACGGCTAGTAAAATCATGGCCATACCGACAAAATCAATCGCATAAAACTGTTCCTTCATAATCAGAAAGGCAAAGAAAACGGCAGAAATTGGCTCTATGGAAGCCAATAAACTAGACTTAACAGGACCTATCAGACTAGCTCCCTTTAGGAAAGCTGTATAGGCAAAGACCGTTCCGATGATGATAATCCCAGCAAATGCAAAGAGAAAATCTAGGCTAGTCGGTATGCTAGCCTGTAAGACTCCTGTGAAAGGAATAGCCACTACACCAGAAATAACCATCCCAACACCAATCACCAAAATACTGCCCCACTTTTTAATCAAAGCAATAGGAAGGATGATATAGAGGGCATAGGTTAGGGCAGAAAAGAGGCCCCAGAAAAGTCCAGCAGGTGTGACAGACAACTGGTCGACTTTCCCATGCGTCGCGATCAGAAAAGTTCCTCCTATAGCCAATCCAATCGAAATAATCTCAGCTAGAGTCGGAGCTACCTTTTCCTTGATACAGGTATAAACCAAAATCCCAACGGGACATACATACTGGAGAACTGTCGCCGTTCCAGCATTGGTTTCCTGAATGTCAGAAAGATAGGCAAACTGGTTTAAGAAAAGCCCGAAAACTGCAAATAGTAACAGAGATAGTAGACTTTTTCTGTCTTTAAAAAAAGCATAGAGTTTATCCTTTGAAGTCGCATAGGATAAGATTACTAGTGCCAAGCCTGCAATGATAAGTCGCAAATTGGTCAAGACTAAAGCAGAAATCCCGTGTGCCATCAGGTATTGGCCACTGGTCCCAGACAAGCCCCAAGCAATCCCTGCTACTACTGTATACAGAGTTCCTTTTACGATTTTTGACATGCTTCCCCCTACTCTTCTTGACGAATCATTTCCATCACTTGGTTTCGATCGACTATCCACTGGGCACGCTCATCCTTCTCATACGTTCGATTGGATAGAAAGATAGCAGCTTCTTGTTTATTACGATTCCACATGATAAAAGTTCCCGTATAACCCGTATGGTCGAGCCAAGCTCCTTCCAGATTCCAGGATAGAGATCGCTCCTTATCATCTAAGGGAGAAAAATTTTGGTTCAATTCTGCTGCAAAATCATCTTTCAAGTAATGTTCCAGAAAGATCTGCAAATCCTTAACAGTCGAAAACAAACCAGCACTTCCAGCGTGTTTCCCTAATAGACGGGCTTTAGGATCGTGAATGATTCCGGCCTCTACTCCTCTCACTGTTGGTACAGCTTGCTCAACAGGACCAAACATCGTTTCCTTCATCCCCCATGGTCCCAAAACTTGTTCTTCTATAATCTGATCCAAATCTTGGTTAAAGATTTTTTCCAAAAGAAAACCCAAGAGTAAAAAGTGAACGTCCGAGTATAGGAAGGCTGGCTGATTTCGTCTGTTGAGGTGAAACATGGCTTCTCTCAATTCCTCTGCACTTAACTTGTCTCGGTTGGGAATAAAGGGATCTAAGTCTGTTGCATGGGTCAGGAGTTGCCGTATAGTGATATCAGGATAATCACACTCCGGTAAAAAATCCATCACCGGTCGATCAATATCTAATTTGCCCTGCTGCCACAAGAAGGTAAAAACCGTCCCCACTCCCACGACCTTACTCACACTTGCCAAATCATAAACCAAACCACTTTCTGTCTTCAAGTCTCGTTCTGGATCACTCAATCCTAGATAAGACTCTTTCCATTCACCATCCTTATAATATGCAAAAGAGGCCCCGGGATAAATCCCTGCCTCGATTTGATTTTCTATTTTTCTTAGAATTTTTTCCCACTTCATGCTTCTTCAAACCACAATTCAATGTTATTGGTATCTTTACCAAGGAAGAATTTTTCAGACTTAGGCACAAAGTAGCCTGTCTTTTCAAATTTCTGACGAAGACTGGTTAGATCAAAATTCTTGACTAAAAATTTTAACATAGTCAGGTCCCAAGTGACATTGTTTTCAACAGCCAAATCTGCTCCTTGTCCTTTAGTAAAGGTAATTACTGGCGTTACTCCTTCGGGATCAAGTAAACTCTCTGTCCCTTCAGGCAAACGCAACTCCATCGAAACCTCAAATTGGCTCAAGTATTTTATACTTGTATTTGAATAAAATTCAGGAGCGGTTTCCAGTGGTACCAGATCTCTTACATCATTTTCCGCATGAACAAGAATCACATCCTCTTCAGGAGAAACAATCTCAAAAGCATACCCACGTTTTCCTTTAAATAGACGAGGAAGAGACTTCATTTGAGAAAGAAGAGCCTCGATTTCAGAAGGATTTTCAACCTTTATCAAGAGTCTAGCTAGCTTCTTAAGTCCTTCAACTCCGCGTGTTCGCATGCTTGGAGACTCTTCTAAAATCAATCTCTCCGTAGCTGTCTGATCACCTAGAGAAATAAAGGCAGACTCTTCCAGCAAAGGTTTCATCCCCAGGGTTTCAATGTAAAATCTTTCATTTAATTTTCGATTATTAACTTTCAAAGTCGGAACGATCCGAACAATCTCATTCACATTCATAAATTCCTCCAACTCTTTTATTTTAAAGGATTTTCGAAT
>CAJZDE010000124.1:0-4773 GCA_915063165.1 uncultured Streptococcus sp. | reverse complement strand
CCACAATGGCAGCCTTGGTCGAGCCAGCATCTGAAATAATGACGCCTTCTTTCAAGTTCAAACCTGCCAACTCCTGAATAAAAGCAATGGTCTGTTTGATTGGCAAGGTCAGAATGATAACATCTGCTAGAGGAGCGAAACTAGCAAAATCATCCGTCGCACGGTCTATCATCCCCCGCTCCAAGGCAATGTCTCTCGAAGAATGACTGCGGTTATAACCCAAAATTTCATAATCAGGATGATCGCGCTTGATACCGAGTGCCATCGAGGCACCAATCAAACCGAGACCTGCGATATAGATGGTTTTTGCCATAAGGACTCCTTAATAGTTCTTTGTATAGTCTCGGTGCTTGGCAACTGCCTCTTTTAATTCCTCTAGGTTATCCGATGAGAATTTTTCAAGAATTTCTTGTGCCAGAACCGTTGCTACAACGGCTTCCATGACCACACCTGCAGCTGGAAGGGCAGTCGGATCACTTCTCTCCACGGTTGCCTTGTAAGGTTCGTGGGTTTCGATATCCACACTCATGAGTGGTTTATAAAGAGTGGGAATAGGTTTCATGACTCCACGAACAACGATGGGTTGCCCATTGGTCATACCACCTTCGAAACCGCCCAGATTATTGGTACGACGAGTATAGCCGTCTTCTTTAGACCAGAGAATTTCATCCATAACTTGGCTGCCTTTGCGGTAACCAGCTTCAAATCCAAGACCAAATTCCACCCCTTTAAAGGCATTGATAGAAACAACTGCTTGGGCCAATCTGGCATCCAATTTTCTGTCCCATTGGACATAGGAACCAAGGCCAACTGGAAGACCTCCGACGACTGTCTCCACAACCCCACCGATGGTATCACCATCACATTTGATTTGGTCAATATAGTCCTTGATTTCCTGTTCCCGTTCTTGGTTAACAATAGAAACTTCAGACTGGGCAGCTCGTTCCTTAATCTCCGCAACTGTCAGATTTTCAGGTACATCGATTTCCTTACCACCAAAGACCACGACATGGTTAGCAATCTCCATATCCAGCTCAGCTAAGAGACGTTTAGCTACTGCTCCGATTGCCACTCGCATGGTGGTTTCACGTGCAGATGACCGCTCCAAGGAATTTCGCAAATCGTCAAAACGGTACTTCATGCCCCCTACCAAGTCGGCGTGACCTGGACGAGGATGAGTGATTTTTCGCTTGCTTTTAAGGCGGTCTTCAATGTCCTCCGCAGACATGATATCCAACCATTTTTGGTGGTCCTTATTGATGACATCCATGGTAATGGGAGCCCCTGTCGTCTTCCCGTGGCGAACGCCTGAGGTAAAGACAACCTGGTCGCTCTCAATCTTCATACGACCACCACGACCGTACCCACCCTGACGGCGTTTAAGATCCCCGTTGATATCCTCTGCTGTCAAAGGAAGTCCAGCCGGAATTCCCTCGATAATTGCCGTCAGACGGGGACCGTGTGATTCTCCTGCAGTTAAATATCTCATACACTCTCCTTATTTTACCAAGTAGTCTTTCATCTCTTCCAGAGAAACTGGGTGAATGGTAGCTGAACCAAGCTCTGGTACCAAGACCAATTTTAAGGTGTTGCCACGCGCTTTCTTGTCATGAGTCAAAGCCTGATAAAGCTTGTCAATATCCCATTTTTCATAGTCAACAGGCAAATCAAATTTCTGACACATCTCTGTGATGGACTGGGTTATTCCTTTTGGCATGAGACCCTTTTTCTCAGCAACCTTGGAAATCTGAACCATTCCCATGGCCACAGCTTCGCCATGCATGACCTTGCCATAACCAGCCGTTGCTTCAATGGCATGGCCAATAGTGTGCCCAAAATTGAGGTAAAGGCGAACACCATTATCCAACTCATCCTCAACCACTATCTTGCGCTTGACCTGACAAGAATGTTCAATCAAAGTCTCCGCGTGTTCCAAAATGCTCTCTACAGAACCATCTAGCTCCGTCAAGAGAGCCCATAGTTCTGGATCCTCAATCAAGCCATACTTGATGACCTCACCCATCCCCTCAATCAGCTCTCTTTTCCCAAGAGTTTCAAGGACCAGCGGGTCAATCAGAACCCCATCTGGTTGAGCAAAAGTTCCCACCATATTTTTAGCAAAAGGAGTATTGACACCCGTCTTTCCACCGATAGAAGAATCAACCTGGGCTGTCAAACTAGTCGGAATCTGAACAAAGTGAATGCCTCGCATATAGGTAGAGGCTACAAAGCCAGCTAGGTCCCCAACAACACCTCCACCAAGAGCCACAATCCCATCGCTACGAGTCAAACCCTGCTTGACTAAAAATTCATAGACTTTCTGAACAGTTGTTAAATTCTTTCTTTCTTCGCCTTCTAAAAAGTCAAAAACAGCTACCTGAAAACCAGCATCTTCTAGGCTGAGTTTAACCCTCTCTGCATAGAGAGAGGCTACATGGTTGTCTGTTACAATGACTACCTTTTTAGGTTGCCAGAGTTCTCGCAACCATTGACCAGCTTGCGATAGACAACCTTTTTCAATCTGAATATCATAAGGATGATGCGGAATATCGATTCTGATTTTCATAGGAGGGTCTCCTTTTCACTATTTATATTTTTCTGTTAAGGACTGCCAAATCTCGTCTGTCGGCATTTCTTTTCCTGTCCACAGTTGAAAAGCTTCAGCAGCTTGATAGAGCAACATTCCCAGGCCGTTAACGGCTGGATTGCCCTGACTTCTAGCCCATTTCAAAAATGGCGTTTCAAAGGGTTGGTAAATAATATCTGCGACCAAGAGAGCTTCTGGCAAATTGATGCTTTCTGGAACTGGGGACGACTGGCCATCCATCCCCACACTAGTGGCATTGACGAGCAGGTCCGACTCAGCAATCCTTGATTGCAGTTCAGAAACATCCTCTAAAGCATACAAGTCCACTTTAAAACCTGTCTGCTCCTGTAACTTGGTCAGGTAAGGTCTTGTTTTTTCCAAGGAAACTGAACGAACAAAGACTGAAATCTGACTGACACCATCCAAAATTGCCTGTGCTAAAATGGACTTGGCCGCACCACCTGCTCCCAGAATGGTCATTTTCTTATCCGAGATTGTAAAAGAAGGCAAGCTCTTAAAGAATCCCTTGCCATCTGTATTATATCCAATTAACGTTCCATCTTGATTAACAATGGTGTTGACCGCCTCAATTAAACGAGCCTCATCACTCAACTCATCCAGATAAGGAATAACCTGCTCCTTGTACGGCATAGACAGGTTGATGCCAAACATCTGGTAACGGCGAATATTGGCGACTGTTTCTGCCAAATCACCCGCTTCAATCTCCCAAGCTACATAGGCACCATTAATAGCTGTCGTCTCAAAGGCCCTATTATGGATGAAGGGTGAAATAGAGTGTTTGATGGGATTGGCAACAACTGCAGCTAAACGTGTATAGCCATCAAGCTTCATCCAAAATCTCCCTGATTTTCTTCATGTTTGATAGCGAAATCTGACCTGGGGCACTCGCTTCATCCAGACTAGCAAATGACCAACTTGAACCCGTCACATCTGAAGTGATACGGGATACCTTGCCCATTTTTCCCATGGAAATGGTCACGTACTCTTGCTCAGGATTGAGTGTCTTAAATCCTCGTGTGTAGTTCATCAGATCTAAAACATCCTGCTCCGTATGGGCCATAACTGATACCTTGACCACTTTGGGAGAGAGACTGGTTAACTCAGACAAAATCTCCATCATATTTTCAGGTGTCTCCTGGAAATTATGATAGCTCAATACGAGATTTGGAAAATCCAACATTTCCTCAAAAACGTCTTTGTAGCTGAAATACTCAAAATCTACATAATCCGGCTGATAGAGCTGAGTAACTTCCTTGATGATTTGAACATACTCTTCTGAGGAAAGTTCGATTTCTCCTCCCTCAGCGCGAGTCCGAAGGGTAAAGACAAGTTCGCGTCCTGCAAACTTCTCAAAGATAGCGGGTGCTACCTGTAAAATAGCGTCCTTTGCAAGAAAGTCCGCACGCCACTCAATGATATCGGCATCTTCATACCTAGTGGCATCCAGTTCTTGCGCTTCTTCTAAACTTCTTGGCATTACTGAAACGATTAATTTCATCTACTAACCTTCATACTAATCACCTTGAGGTAATTACTGCTTTCATCTTTTTTATTATAGGCAAAGTCTGCTGGAAGACCATATTGGTTTAAAATCTGATATTTTCTTCCTGCAAAACCTTTATCAATTTGTTCTGTAAATTTCTGGCGGGAAACATCGGCAGCATTGGTACTGGCAATGATAATGCCTCCCGGATTTAAAATCTCTAGACTCTGGGAAATCAACTTGTGATAGTCCTTAGCTACAGAGAATGTTTGTTTTTTATTGCGGGCAAAGCTCGGCGGATCAAGAACAATCACATCATAGGTCAAGCCTTTTCTCTTGGCATACTTGAAGTACTCAAAGACATCCATAACGATAAAACGATGATTGTCCGTGCTGAGTCCATTTGCATGAAAATGGGCTTCTGACAGCTCTCTAGACCGTTTGGCCAAGTCGACAGAAGTCGTCTCACTAGCGCCTCCCATAGCTGCAGCAACAGAAAAGGCAGCCGTATAGGAAAACATATTGAGCAAACTTTTACCAGCAGCCAGACCCTCTACCAGACTAGCCCGTACATCGTGCTGATCCAGAAAGATACCGGTCATGAGACCATCATTCAGAAAAACCTGATAGCGAACACCGTTCTCCAAGACTGTGAAGGTTTCTGGAGCTTCCGCTCCGTAGA
>CAJZDE010000123.1:0-4798 GCA_915063165.1 uncultured Streptococcus sp. | reverse complement strand
ACGCCTTGGATAGCCGCAATCGTCAGTGGAAAATTTACTCAAGAAACTTGATTTCACCACCAAACTACTTTGGTGCGCATGCACATGTTGAAGATTCATTGGTTGTGGATGGCTGTTTTGTAGATGGAACTGTTAAACGTTCGATTCTTTCAACAGAAGCACAAGTACGTGAAGGTGCCGAGGTCGTTGATTCTGTCATTATGAGTGGAGCTATTATTGGCCATGGAGCAAAGATTACTCGTGCTATTATTGGTGAGGGTGCCATTATTGCTGATGGCGTAGAGATTGATGGAACGGATGAAGTACAAGTAGTAGGATACAATGAAGTAGTGGGGGTAGCAACAGATGAAGATTGATAAATATTCAGCCATTTTAGGAAACACAGTTGGTTTTCATGATATGTCAACGTTAACAGAACACCGTCCGGTAGCTAGCTTGCCTTTCGGTGGGAAATACCGTTTGATTGACTTCCCCCTTTCCAGTCTTGCAAATGCAGGTGTTCGTAGTATCTTTGGTATTTTCCAACAAGATAATATCAGCTCAGTTTTCGACCATATCCGTTCAGGTCGTGAGTGGGGCTTGTCAACCCTTCTAAGTCACTACTATCTAGGAATTTACAACACTCGTGTTGAAAGCAGTACAGTTGGAAAAGAGTATTACCAACAGCTTCTTACCTACTTGAGACGTTCAGGTTCAAACCAAACCGTTTCGATTAACTGCGATGTTCTGGTGAATATTGATTTGAATCAAGTCTTCCACCTACACAATACAACAAAAGGTCCGATTACAGTTGTATATAAGAAACTTCCTAAGAAAGACATTTCTGATGTGAATGCTATCTTAGAAATTGATGAAACAGACCATGTTCGTTCGCACAAACTCTTTGATAACAAATCTACGGATGAACTCTTCAACATGTCTACAGATATCTTTGTTGTGGATACTCCTTGGTTGATTGAACGACTTGAAGAAGAGGCTCAGAAAGAATATCCTGAAAAGTTGCGCTATGTTCTTCGCGATTTAGCTGTAAAAGAAGGAGCTTTTGCTTACGAATACACAGGCTACTTAGCAAACATTCATTCTGTCCAGTCCTATTATCAAGCAAATATTGATATGCTTGAATCTAAAAAATTCTACTCACTCTTCTCACCAAATCAAAAGATTTATACAAAAGTTAAGAATGAAGAACCAACCTACTATGCGAATACTTCAAAAGTAAGTACTTCTCAGTTTGCTTCTGGTAGTATTATTGAGGGTGAGGTAGTTCAGTCAGTCCTATCTCGTAATATTTATGTTCACAAAGATAGTGTGGTGAAGGACAGCATTTTATTCCCTCGTGTTGTGATTGGGCAAGGTGCCCAGGTTGAATATGCAATCTTGGACAAGGGAGTTGAGGTTGCGGACGGTGTTGTCATTCGAGGCACAGCAGAACATCCAGTTGTAGTTAAGAAGGGTGAAACAGTAACAGAGGACATTTATTCATGAAAATTTTATTTGTAGCGGCAGAAGGAGCACCCTTTTCAAAAACAGGTGGTTTGGGCGATGTCATTGGCGCACTTCCCAAATCACTTGTAAAAGCGGGGCACGAAGTTGCAGTTTTCTTGCCTTATTATGATATGGTAGAAGCTAAGTTCGGTGACCAGATCGAGGATGTTCTCCACTTTGAAGTTAGTGTAGGATGGCGTAGACAGTACTGTGGTATTAAGAAAACGGTTTTGAATGGCGTAACCTTCTACTTCATTGATAATCAATATTATTTCTTCCGTGGTCATGTGTACGGTGATTTTGACGACGGTGAACGCTTTGCCTTTTTCCAACTGGCTGCTCTTGAAGCCATGGAACGCATTGGCTTTATCCCTGACCTTCTCCATGTTCATGATTACCACACAGCCATGATTCCCTTCTTGTTAAAAGAAAAGTATCATTGGATTCAGGCATATCAAGGAATTAAGACTGTCCTAACCATTCATAATTTGGAATTTCAAGGTCAATTTTCTGAAGGGATGTTATGGGATTTGTTCGGTGTTGGCTTTGAACGCTATGCTGATGGCACCCTTCGCTGGAATGATTGCCTTAACTGGATGAAAGCAGGTATTCTCTACGCGGATCGTGTCTCAACCGTTTCCCCTAGCTATGCGCATGAGATTATGACCAGTCAATTCGGTTGCGGTTTGGATCAGATTCTGCGCATGGAGTCAGGTAAGGTTTCGGGTATCGTTAATGGAATTGATACGGATCTCTATAATCCAGAGACAGATGCTCTTTTAGACTATCATTTTGATAAGGATGATTTGTCTGGAAAAGCCCAAAACAAAGCAAAATTGCAAGAGAGAGTTGGTCTACCTGTGCGAGCAGATGTTCCTCTAGTTGGGATTGTCTCTCGTTTGACACGCCAAAAAGGTTTTGATGTCGTTGTAGAAAGCTTGCATCGTTTCTTACAAGAGGACGTTCAAATCGTTCTTTTAGGAACAGGTGACCCGGCTTTTGAACATTCCTTCTCTTGGTTTGCACAAGTCTATCCAGACAAGCTATCAGCAAATATCACTTTTGACGTCAAACTTGCTCAAGAAATCTACGCAGCTTGTGATCTCTTCCTCATGCCAAGTCGTTTTGAACCATGTGGTTTGTCTCAAATGATGGCGATGCGCTATGGAACTCTACCATTGGTTCATGAAGTGGGTGGCTTGCGTGATACGGTTCAATCCTTCAATCCGATCGAAGGAACTGGTACTGGATTTAGCTTTGATAATTTAACACCATACTGGCTTAACTGGAGTTTCCAAACAGCCTTGGATGTTTATAAGTACCAGCCGGACGTTTGGAGAAATCTACAAAAACAAGCTATGGAATGCGATTTCTCATGGGATACAGCCTGCAAATCTTACCTGGACTTGTACCATAGTTTAGTCAACTAATAGATAAAATCGTATGATATCTTCATACGATTTTTGGGCTATTTATACTCTTAGAAAATCAAATTCAAACCGCGTCAACGTCGCCTTGTCGTACTCAAGTACAGCCTACGGCTAGTTTCCTAGTTTGCTCTTTGATTTTCATTGAGTATTAGAGAGGAGAACTGATGTCTCAAGTAAAAGGCTTGTGTGTCATGGACGTTGACGGCACCCTGATAGCAGAAGAAGTGATTGATCTTTTAGGAAAAGAAGCAGGTTGCGAAGAAGAAATATCGCAGATTACAAGCCAGGCAATGCGAGGTGAACTGGACTTTGAAACAAGTTTACGAGCGAGGGTAGCTTTGTTAAAAGGCCTTCCGGTTTCGGTCTTTGATACTGTCTTCAAATCCATTCATCTGTCCAAGAATGCTCAAGAATTTATCTCCATACTTCAAAAGAAGGGCATTCTAGTCGGTCTAGTGTCTGGTGGATTTGCACCAATAGTTGAGAGATTAGCAACATCCCTTGGTATCTCCTATGTCTCCGCTAACCAGTTAGAAGTCAAAGAAGGTTTTTTAACAGGTCGACTAGTTGGTGAAATTGTTACAGACCAAGAAAAACAAGCCACTCTTGAGAAATGGAGAAAGGAATTAGGACTGCCCAAAGAAAGAACGATTGCCATCGGTGATGGTGCCAATGACCTCTTGATGTTAAAGTCAGCAGGACGTGGTATTGCATTTTGTGCCAAAGAGGTCGTAAAAACAGAGATAGCTTGTCATGTAGATACGAGGGATTTTTTGGAAGTTCTACCTTTGATTGATTTCTTAGAATGAGAGGGGAACTATGAAAATTGTAATTGCACCCGATTCTTTTAAAGAAAGTTTGACGGCAGAAGAGGTCGCTCAAGCTATAAAAAGAGGATTCCAAAAATCGATAGCAGATGTAGAATGTCTGCTTTGCCCTGTAGGCGATGGTGGGGAAGGAACCGTAGACGCTATTCGACATTCTTTTGAACTCGAAGAAAAATGGCAAGAGGTTACGGGGCCTTTTGGGCTAAAAGAATCCATGCGCTACTTTCAAAAAGATCAAATAGCGCTCTTCGAAGTTGCTGACTTGGTTGGTCTTGGAAAGATTCCGCGGGAGAAACGAAACCCTCTCCACATCCAAACTCGCGGTATCGGAGAATTGATCCGCCATCTCGTTGATCAAGAGATGAAAGAAATCTATATCGGTGTAGGTGGTACGGCAAGTAATGATGGTGGCATTGGCATTGCAGCTGCTTTGGGTTATCACTTTTATGATAAGAATGGAAAAGAATTGCCAGCTTGCGGTCAGACTTTGCTTGAGTTTGAGTCAGTTTCAGACAGCGAGTTGTATAGGATTCCTGAAGATGTGAAAATCCGCATTTTAGCAGATGTCGTGAGCCCTTTATGTGGTCATCAAGGGGCGACCTATACATTTGGAAAACAAAAGGGCTTGGATCCTGCTTTGTTTGAGACAGTAGATCTGGCTATACAGGAGTTCTATGAAAAATTTTCACCATCAACCCTGTCTCTCAATGGAGCAGGAGCCGGCGGTGGGATTGCGGCTGGGCTCTGTGCCTTTGCTGAGGCCTGTATCGTATCTGGGATTGATACTTGCTTGGATTTAATTGGCTTTGACAGGAAGATTGCAGGTGCTGACTTAGTTATCGTTGGAGAAGGCAGACTGGACAGTCAAAGCTTTGTTGGAAAAGCTCCTATGGGAGTAGCAAAAAGAACCCCTAACGGAGTTCCTGTTATTGCTATTTGTGGTAGTCTTTCCGAGGATTTACCTTCCCTACCATTCGAAAATATAGAAGCAGCCTTTTCCATTTTAGAGAAAAGTGAACCTTTGGAAGACAGTTTGAAAAATGCAAGTCTCTATTT
>CAJZDE010000122.1:0-4813 GCA_915063165.1 uncultured Streptococcus sp. | reverse complement strand
TTAGATGGAAATAGCTCTTATTTTTTTATAAATAGAATAAAAAATGAATTTTAAACTTGCAATTGAGGCAAATTATTGATATAATGAGGGCATAAATTAATATAAAGGAGTTTCACATGGCTTTAATTCAATTAACAACAGAAGAATTGCGCACCTCTGCTCAAAAGTACACTCAAGGTTCTGAGGAAGTAAGACAAGTACTTCGTACATTGACTCAAGAGCAAAATACTATCCGAGACAACTGGAAAGGTGCTGCTTTTGAGAGCTTTGATCGCCAATTCACAGAATTGTCTCCAAAAATTGAGGAGTTTGCAACTTTGCTTGATGAAATCAATGCTCAATTGAACAAGGTTGCTGAAATTGTTGAACAAAACGACCAAGATCTTGCATCACAAATTTAATTTGTTATATAAGTGGCTTTAGGAGGGCGAGAGCCTTCCTATTTTTTATGACGGAGAAGATTTAAAGTAATATGAAGAAGAATAGAATTTTTAAATATATAGGAAGTAGTCTGTTGGCATTAGGGTTGCTTGCATTGATTATTTTTTTGAATCTATCTGTTCAAAAAAATACAACGATTAGCAATGAAAATAATGCAAAGGCTAATCAGCAGACAAAATTAAATGTAGCTATCGTAAATGAAGATAAGCCTGTCTACGTAGATACAAAAGAATACAATCTAGGTGCTAGTTATGTAAAAAATATCGAGCGTGATAATTCACAAAACTGGTCTGTTGTCCCTCGTGGAGCAGCTGATTCTGGGTTAGAAAGTGGGAAATACCAACTCGTTTTAACAATTCCTAGTGACTTTTCTGAAAAAATACTCGATATTAACAGCATCAATGTTGATAAGACAACCATCAATTATAAGGTGAATGCGCAAGGAAATTTGCAAGTAGAAAATGATGCAAATAAACTAGCGAAAGATATTGTTGCTGATTTGAATGGTCAGTTAGTCGATATGTATATGGCTAGTATTTTGAACAATCTTTACACTGCACAAAAGAATGTTCAAGCTAGCTCACAGATACAAGCGACCAATATCGGAAACTATCGTACGAATTTATATAATACAGCTATCAACTCTAAAAATCTTTTCCCAACTCTCTATAGTATGTCTAGTTCTTCTGTTGACGCCAACAGTGCTTTAAAGACAGGTTTGGATAGTTATTCTCAGATTTTTGGTCGTTATGACGTTTCACAGATTGCCTATGGTAAAAAGCTTGACACTCTGCTTCAGGATAGGGTCACTGAGAAGAAAAATCATGCGGATGTTATCACTGGGCTCATTTCTCAGAGTCGGGAAGACGTTCAGGAACAAATTAAAACTTATAAGAAATTAATCGAATCTCAAGGTAATCTGACTTCTAATATAGATGGAACAGCAGCATCCTCTGATGGTACGTCATCTGAAGTTGTACCTTCCTATAAAACAGTCGCAGAAAACATCAAAAAAGAGATTGATAGTTTACAGAACAATCTAACAGATGAAAGAACGAAGTTTGAAAATCATAAAAAGGATATTCATAACTTTATTGATGAGAAATTAGCCACTTACTATGGGACAAGTGAGAAGAGCAAAATCACTCTTAAGCAATTTTTGGATACAGCTGCAAACAAAGACCTAGAGAAGGCTGAAGAATCTCTCAAAGAGCAGTTGGCTTCTGCAATCTCAGAATTACCAAAAGAAAACTTTAGTGGAAAAGAATTTAGTGGTTTTGGTATGACACCGATCACAATTCCTTCTGTAAACTATACTGAATTAAAAACAATCAAAGAGCCTAGTGACGAGATCAATTCGACTGATTTGAAGAATTTGGAAGATCTGGCAATCTCGAGTACGAGTGCTGTTGGACGAACAGGAACAAAGGCTAAGGTATCATGGAAAGCTGAATCAGGAGTGACAGTTCACTCAGTCACTTATGATGGTACACCAGTTGAGTTTGGTCAAGAAATTGATTTGAAGACGGGTGGGACTTTTAAAGTAGCCTATAGTGTTGCAGAGACAACCTCAACTACAACTACAGGTTCAACCGGGACTCCAAGTCCAGCTCCAAAAGCAGAGCTAAAATCAATTAATATCTCCTTGAATGATGTCCAAGCAGCTAGTGCTCCAGTAGATGTGTTACGTGTTCAGCAAGCAGCAGTGACTTATGGACAAAAGGTTCAGAAAATAGCTTCTGACTACCAAAAGGTACAAGCACTAAAACAAGCATACGATACCGTCACAGAGTTAAAAAATAGTAATGTGTCTAAAGCATTGTCAGATATTTGGTTTGAAGCGATTGATTCAAATCTGAAGAAATATGAAGACAGCTTAACTACACCTGCTAGCGATAAAGAAACTGATGGTGTCAAAGGAAAAGTAGATAAAGCCTTGTCAGAACTGACTACTCTCAAGCCTGTTCTAGAAAAAAATGTGAAGGATGTTTTGGCTACCAACCAAGAATTGGATACAAAAATCAAGAAACAGTTAGAGTTGTACGAGCAGTTGGAAGGGAAGCTAAAGGATTTGGTTGAGAAGCAAGGGGGGAGCAATTCTGCTTTTGAAGAGACTGATAAACAATTGGCCACCCTAAATTCGGATTATGCAGCTCTCTTGTCAGAAACTACGGGTGTGAAGGAATCTTCTCAAAGTAATGTCAAAGCTGCAGAGTCTGTGAATGAGACTTTAGGTAATTTCAATCGTGAATTGTCAAACGCTCAAACAAGTACTGAAAAGTTGTCACAAGATGCTGACTCCTTGATGACGCAGTTTAACGAAGAATTGACTAACAATGGAAACTTTGTAGAATCCTTTGTGAAGGTTCTGAATAATGCCTATCAAAATGGGGTACCAAACGAAGTATTGTTGAACTTCTTATCCAATCCTGTTACCCAAAATGCTACTTCAGTGAAAGCGACTGTCAATGTTTACCGTCCATTTACGTGGATTTTACTATTGGAGATTGTTAGCCTCTTTACAGCCTATCTGTTTGCAACTCAAAACGTTATTCGCAAAGTCAAAGATAAGTTCAAACTTGATAAGTTACATGATACAGACTTGATGACGGTAACCATCCTATCTGCTTTAAGTCTCGTTGTCGGATTGGTAGTTGGTGTTGTATCAAGTGTTCAGCTACAGGTTGGCCGTGAATATCAACCATCTTGGGTTCTATTAATTGTTTTAGCCGCATTTGTACTGATTCAAGGACAATATCTATTGCTTAAACATTTCCGAGTGATTGGTATGGGACTCTCCTTCTTTATGATGATTAGCTTTGTCTACCTATCAAATGCTATTGGGACAACAGCAAGTCTAACTGGTTTCCCAGCCTTTATCAAAAATCTCAATGCGTTATCGATATTAGAAGGTTTGCTCTCAGGATACTTTGATGGACATCCAGCAGCAATTATCGCTTTTGTTGCAACGATTGTTGTCATAGCTGTTTTACTTGTTATAAATGTTTTTATCAGAGAAAGTAGTTTGTGGTTTCAAGCAAGCCAAGCTGAGAAAGAATAGAAATTAGAAATATGAAGAAAATCATTCTTTTCCTTCTTACCTTAGTAACATGTGCAGCAGTCTCTGGGGCTGCTGCAGATGATTTGAAGGATAACAGTCTGCAGATTGATGATTCCCGACTTGAAAAGAAAGAGGGATTGAAATTTGGTCTACAGTCTGAACAAATCAAGGAGCTTTTTAATGAAGCGACTCAAAAGAGGTTGCAGGACATGCAACAGCATCAAGAGGAACAGTTGATCACAGAAAGGGGCCAACTGTTTTCTGCTATACAGAGACCAGTGAAAAAATCTTCTGAAGAACAGTTGTTTCAGCCCAATGCTCAAAAAACAATCAAGTTCCAAACAAATATAGGCCATGTAGAAAAAGGTGGTCTGAATGACTTTCTTCCAGAGATATTCTATGTGGTGTTGATTTTCTTGCTCTTTGGAGCAACGGCAGTAATGAGTTATCGTGTGATGGTAGAAGGGATGGACTAATTTTTTAACTAGTCTGTCTAAATAACTTAGAAAAGGATAAACCAGACATAGGAGGCGTGTAAAAGGTGGAGCAACATATCAATATTACCCTACGTTTGAGAGAAAGAGATGTGGATATTCGCATTCCACGGCGAATTGAAGTGCGCCGGCTGGTGCGAGAAGTGGATACGATTTTTAATCCAGGTATCAAGCGAAAAAAATATCAATTAAGAATTGTCAATAAAGGTTTGTTGATTGATGAAGGGAAACATCTGTCTGATTATCCTATGACGACAGGAGATTTAGTAGAAATTGAGGAGATATAGGTGGCTGAAGAAAAATTTGAATTTGGTGGACAGTCGTTTGTCTATGAAAAAAATGAAACAAACTGGGAATTAAAACTCAAACGTTCAGATGTTGCGAGTCAAGATTTACGGGAACTGTTACTATTGGATTTACATCATCCATTCTTTTTGGAGCAATCGATGGTATCTGATGAGGATAGTGTCACCTTCTCCTATCAAGTCGAAGCTCATGGACTGACTTATGAGGAAATAAAGGAACGTACCATTTCGGAAAGAATCCGTTTGGCCCTAAACGTTTTTCGTTTAGAGGGAGCCTTGGAGTTGCCAGTGACCTTCCTTTTGCATCCAGTAAATCTCTTTATTACCAAGGATGCTCAGGCTAAGATTGCTTATCGTGGAATTCCTGGTCTGATGGTTCCTCAATCAATATCCTCAGAAGATTTTTTACGCCAGGCTAAATGTTTTACAGTAACACTATTTAGCGATTTGGATTTCATGGATCTTTATAATGGTTCTTTGGAATTAGAGACCTTGCCCGACTTCTTAAATGA
>CAJZDE010000121.1:0-4829 GCA_915063165.1 uncultured Streptococcus sp. | reverse complement strand
ATGGTGAAGTTGTTAAGGATCTCTTTAGGTATTTTCCATCAGTACTGGGTTTTACTATCGAAAAAGTGGATGATTTTGGGAATCCAATTCAGTTGCTTGATCCAGTCAGCCAAGATACGATCTTGTTTGAGGTTGCTTATACGACGATTGAGTTTGCATTCGGAAAGGCCGAATCTATCCAAGAGGTGGAAGAACGCTTTAACTTCTATATGGCTACGATTCAGAATAAGTTGGGTGAAGCTAACCATGCTATTGTTGGCTGCGGCATTCATCCCAACTGGGATAAAAATGAGAATTGTCCAGTGGCTTATCCCCGCTATCAGATGTTGATGGATTATCTGAATTTGAGTAGAAATGTAACTAAATCAGATTTACATCATTTCCCTGAGTATGGTGCCTTTATCTGTGGAAGTCAGGTTCAACTGGACGTTTCAAAGTCCAACTACTTGCGGGTTATCAATGCTTTTACGCAAATTGAAGCTGCAAAAGCCTTTTTATTTGCCAATTCTGAGTTTTCAGGGGAAGATTGGGATACTAAGATTTCAAGGGATATTTTTTGGGAAGAGTCTATGCACGGGATTTATCCTGAAAATGTAGGCGTCAATGCCAGACTATTTAAAGATGAGGATGATTTTTTTGACTATCTAAATCATTCTGCGATTTTTACTGCGGAGCGTGATGGGCAGACCTATTATTTTTATCCGATTCAGGCTAGGGACTATTTGTCTACACCTGAAATCCAAGCATTTACCCTTAATGGGGATGAGGTGTTAATTCATCCTCAGGAGGAAGATTTCCAAACTCATCGTAGTTACCAGTACCAAGACTTAACGACTCGAGGAACAGTTGAGTTTCGTAGTGTGTGTACTCAGCCGCTTGATAGGACTTTTGCTTCTGCAGCCTTTCATTTGGGCTTGTTGGTTCATTTAGACAAGCTTGAAGCTTACTTGCGAACGGCTCCATTTTTTACCACAACTGGTCGTGATTATAAGCTTTTAAGACGACAATTTTCTAAAAAACAACTCACAGATGAGGAAGAAGCTGCGATTCTCGAGTTTTCTAAAGACTTACTCACCCTAGCTGAGGAGGGACTGGAGAAAAGAGATAAGCAAGAAATGGTTTATTTAGAGCCTTTGAAGAAAGAATTGGGATTATAATTTCTCTTATAAAGGGAGAATTTTCTGAAAAATCATGATATAATGGAAGAGACTATAGATAAAGGATAGAGATTCATGACATTAGTTTATCAATCAACACGTGATGCCAATAATACAGTAACTGCCAGCCAAGCTATTTTGCAAGGTTTGGCGACGGATGGTGGTCTGTTTACACCACTTACTTATCCAAAGGTGGATTTGGACTTTGAAACATTAAAAGATGCTTCTTACCAAGAAGTGGCTAAATTAGTTTTATCAGCCTTTTTAGATGACTTTACGGCTGAGGAGTTGGACTACTGTATCACCAATGCCTACGATAGCAAGTTTGATACTCCAGCTATTGCGCCATTGGTGAAACTGGATGGGCAATATAACTTGGAACTGTTCCATGGTTCAACGATCGCTTTTAAAGACATGGCCTTGTCTATCTTGCCGTACTTTATGACAACAGCCGCTAAAAAGCATGGTTTGGAGAACAAGATTGTCATTTTGACAGCGACATCTGGTGATACTGGGAAAGCTGCTATGGCGGGGTTTGCCGATGTGCCTGGAACTGAGATTATCGTTTTTTATCCGAAAGATGGTGTTAGCAAGGTACAAGAGTTGCAAATGACTACTCAGACTGGCGACAATACTCATGTTATCGCTATTGATGGAAACTTTGATGATGCACAAACAAACGTGAAGCACATGTTCAACGATGTGGAACTTCGTGAAAAATTGGCAGCGAACAAGTTGCAATTTTCATCAGCTAACTCTATGAACATTGGTCGTTTGGTACCACAGATTGTTTATTATGTTTATGCCTACGCTCAGTTGGTCAAGTCTGGTGAGATTGTGGCTGGTGAAAAGGTCAATTTCACAGTACCAACAGGAAACTTTGGAAATATTTTGGCTGCCTTTTATGCTAAACAAATCGGTCTTCCAGTTGGTAAATTAGTCTGTGCTTCAAATGACAACAATGTCTTGACAGACTTCTTCAAAACACGTGTTTACGATAAGAAACGTGAGTTTAAGGTAACGACTAGCCCATCTATGGATATCTTAGTATCTTCAAATTTGGAGCGTTTGATTTTCCATCTTTTGGGGAATAATGCGGTTAAGACAACTGAACTCATGAATGCCTTGAACACGCAAGGACAATATGAGTTGACAGACTTTGATGCAGCGATTCTGGAACTCTTTGCAGCTGAGTATGCGACTGAGGAAGAAACCGCGACAGAAATTAAACGTGTTTATCAAACAGATGCCTACATCGAGGATCCACATACGGCGGTTGCCTCAGCTGTTTATAGAAAATACCAAGCGGCTACTGGCGATGCGACTAAGACAGTGATTGCTTCAACAGCTAGTCCTTACAAGTTCCCAGTGGTTGCCGTAGAAGCGGTAACAGGAAAAGCAGGCTTGACTGACTTTGAAGCCTTGGCTCAATTACATGACATTTCAGGAGTGGCAGTGCCACCAGCGGTTGATGACCTTGAAACAGCTCCAGTTCGTCATAAAACAACAGTGGCAGCTGCTGACATGCAAGCAGCGGTGGAGACTTATCTAGGACTTTAAGACAGAGGAAGTAAACTCGGTTGGGAAACCAACTGAGTTTCTTTTCATCAGGAGGAGAGATTGTTTAAGAAAAATAAAGACATTCTTAATATTGCATTGCCAGCTATGGGTGAAAACTTTTTGCAGATGCTTATGGGCATGGTGGATAGTTACTTGGTCGCTCACTTGGGCTTAATCGCTATTTCAGGTGTTTCAGTGGCTGGCAATATTATCACGATTTACCAGGCGATTTTTATCGCTCTAGGAGCTGCTATTTCCAGCGTTATTTCAAAAAGTTTGGGGCAGAAAGATCAGTCCAAGTTGGCTTATCACGTGACAGAGGCTCTCAAGATAACCCTATTGCTGAGTGCACTTTTAGGCGCCTTATCGCTCTTTGCTGGGCAAGAGATGATAGGGCTCTTGGGAACTGAGCAGGATGTGGCCGAGAGTGGTGGACTCTACCTATCTTTGGTAGGCGGATCGATTGTTCTCTTGGGCTTGATGACGAGTCTAGGTGCCTTGATTCGTGCAACGCATAATCCGCGTCTACCTCTCTATGTAAGTCTGTTATCCAATGCCTTGAATATTCTTTTTTCAAGTCTAGCTATTTTTGTCCTTGATATGGGGATAGCTGGTGTTGCTTGGGGGACTATCTTGTCTCGCTTAGTCGGTCTTGTGATTTTGTGGTCGCAATTAAAGCTGCCTTTTGAGAAACCGACTTTTGGACTCGATAAAGACTTACTGACCTTGGCATTGCCAGCAGCAGGAGAACGTCTCATGATGCGGGCTGGAGACGTCGTCATCATTGTCTTGGTCGTTTCTTTTGGAACGGAAGCAGTGGCGGGAAATGCGGTCGGAGAAGTCTTGACCCAGTTTAACTATATGCCTGCCTTTGGCGTCGCTACGGCGACGGTCATGCTGGTGGCCCGAGCAGTTGGAGAGGATAACTGGGAAAGAGTAGATGATTTGAGCAAGCAAACCTTTTGGCTTTCTCTACTTCTCATGTTGCCCTTAACTTTCAGTATCTATGCCTTAGGGACACCGCTGACTCATCTCTATACGACGGACCCTGTAGCAGTTGAAGCGAGCGTTTTGGTTGCCCTGTTTTCTCTATTGGGGACTCCCATGACGATAGGAACAGTCATCTATACTGCAGTTTGGCAGGGTTTGGGGAATGCTCGTCTCCCCTTTTATGCAACAAGTATTGGGATGTGGTGTATCCGCATTGGGACAGCCTATCTGATGGGGATTGTGCTTAGTTGGGGTTTATCTGGTATTTGGGCAGGAACCCTTTTGGATAATGGTTTTCGATGGTTATTTCTACGCTACCGTTACCAGCGTTATATGAGTTTGAAAGGATAGGAGATGCAAAAAATAGCCTTTATTTGGGATTTGGACGGGACTTTATTGGACTCTTACGAAGCGATTTTGTCAGGGATTGAGGAGACCTTTGCTCAATTTTCTATTCCTTATGATAAGGAGAAAGTGAGAGAGTTTATCCTCAAGTTTTCTGTGCAGGATTTGCTGGAGCAGGTGGCAGAAGAGAGAAACCTGGATGCGGAAGTGCTCAATCAGGTGCGCGCCCAGAGTCTGGCTGAGAAGAATACTCAGGTAGTTTTGATGTCAGGTGCACGTGAAGTGCTAGCTTGGGCAGACCAAGCAGGGATTCAGCAGTTTGTCTATACTCATAAGGGGGACAATGCTTTTACCATTCTCAGAGACTTGGGGTTGGAATCCTATTTCAAAGAGATTTTAACCAGTCAGAGTGGCTTTGCGCGCAAGCCTAATTCACAAGCGGCTAACTATCTGCTAGACAAGTATCAGCTGGAACCTGAGAGCACCTATTATATAGGGGACCGGACTTTGGATGTGGAATTTGCCCAGAATAGTGGCCTTCAAAGCATCAACTTTTTAGAGTCTTCTTATGAAGGGAATCAGAGGATTCAAGAGTTAGCAGATATTTCTCATATTTTTGAGGATTAGGAGCGAGAAGATTGTGTCAGTTTTGTGACAGAAACCTAACAAACTATTTCAAGTAATCGAGTTTGTTACAAGGAATAGACAGTTCTGTTAAATAGGCCCGGGAGGGCTTTTTTTCTGCATTTTTTGTGTTATCATAGACAGGTACTCATT
>CAJZDE010000120.1:0-4870 GCA_915063165.1 uncultured Streptococcus sp. | reverse complement strand
TGCAGATTTGCATGACAAGATTCGTGATAAAATGGGCTTTGCTCATCTAGAAGACTAGGAGGAAGGGAATGTCTGAAAAATTAGTAGAAATTAAAGATTTAGAAATTTCCTTCGGTGAAGGAAGTAAGAAGTTTGTTGCGGTTAAAAACGCCAACTTCTTTATCAACAAGGGAGAAACCTTCTCTCTTGTTGGTGAGTCTGGAAGTGGGAAAACAACGATTGGTCGTGCTATTATTGGTCTAAATAATACTAGTAAAGGTGAGATCATCTTTGATGGTCATAAGATTAATGGGAAGAAATCTCATAAGGAATCATCAGATTTGATCCGTCGTATCCAGATGATTTTCCAGGACCCTGCAGCTAGCTTGAATGAGCGTGCGACAGTTGACTATATCATCTCTGAAGGTCTTTACAACTACCATTTGTTCAAAGATGAAGAAGACCGAAAAGAAAAAGTTCAAAAGATGATTCATGAAGTTGGGCTTTTGAAAGAACACTTGACCCGTTATCCACACGAGTTTTCTGGTGGTCAACGCCAGCGTATCGGGATTGCCCGTGCCCTTGTGATGGAACCTGATTTCGTTATTGCGGATGAGCCAATTTCAGCCTTGGACGTATCAGTGCGTGCGCAAGTCTTGAACTTGCTCAAGAAGTTCCAAAAAGAGTTGGGCTTGACCTATCTCTTTATCGCGCATGACTTGTCAGTTGTTCGCTTTATCTCAGATCGTATCGCGGTTATCTATAAGGGAGTTATCGTCGAAGTGGCGGAGACAGAGGAGTTGTTTAACAATCCTGTCCACCCATACACTCAAGCGCTTCTATCTGCTGTACCGATTCCAGATCCAATATTGGAACGCAAGAAGGTCTTGAAAGTTTACGATCCTGACCAACATGACTATGAGACAGATAAGCCATCTATGGTAGAAATTCGTCCAGGTCACTATGTTTGGGCCAATCAAGCAGAACTTGCTCGTTACAAGAAATCTCTTAAAGAATAAACAAATTAGGAGAGGACCGAAAGGTCTTCTCATTTTTTATAGAAAAATTTCCCCTTCTACTAGCCTGTAAAAGGGGAATTGTATTATCATTAACGTTTAGACCAAGTGCGTTTCATAAAGAGTAGCAAAATTGGGTATATCTCTAAGCGACCTGCAATCATTGCAAAGGAGAGGAGGATTTTAGAGATGGGACTAAAGATGGCAAAACTCGAGGTTGTACCTAGAATAGGTCCGATATTGTTAAAACAGCTGAAGACCGCACTGGTCACGACTAGAAAATCATTGCTATCAAGACTGACGATAAAGATGAGAGAGAGGATAATCATCATATAGATGGCAAAATACTTAAGAATCTTGTGTTGGGTATCCTTATCAATTACCGTTTTATTGACGTGTAGAGTCAAAACACGGTGAGGGGATAAGGTGGACAAAATCTGATTTTTTGCGATTTTAGAGAGGATGAGTCCTCTGATCACCTTAAGACCACCTGCAGTTGAGCCAGCTGATCCACCGATTCCCATGAGGAAGAGGAGGATAAATTGGGAGAAGAGGGGCCAGTTGGTAATATCTCCGTAACCAAAACCTGTTGTCGTGATGATATTGGAAACCTGGAAGAAGGCCATTTCAACACTTTTGGAAACCCCTTGGTAGAGGTGGAGCGTATTAAGCGTAATCAAGCCAGTAGAAACTAGGACAATGATGATATATGCTCGTAGTTCTTCATCTCCAAAGAAAGCCTTAACCCGACGGAGCATGAGGTAGTAGTAGAGATTGAAGTTAACCCCAAAAACCAGAACTCCGATACTAACGAGATAGGTGATAAGTGAGCTACCGTAGTGGGCAATTCCGTCGTTATATACGGTAAAGCCCCCAGTTCCTGCTGTTCCCATAGCGATGACAAAACTATCATAGAGAGGCATGCCTGCTAGGTAGTAGATAACCACAAAAAGGGAGAAGAGAGCCAGATAAAGCAGATAGAGAATCTGGGCAGTGTTTTTTAGCTTGGATACGACCTTGCCAAAGACAGGTCCAGGGACCTCAGCCTTCATCACCTCCAAGTGACTATTCTTGGCATTGTCCATAATGGCAAGTGCAAAGACGAGTACCCCCATCCCTCCGATCAAGTGGGTGAAACTTCTCCAGAAGAGGAGGGAACGGGTGAGAACGGAAACATCTGTTAGGATAGTAGCACCAGTCGTTGTAAATCCAGAACTGATTTCAAAGAAGGCATCGATAATGCTTGGGATTTGTCCTGAAAAGACAAAGGGGAGGCCACCAAAGAAAGACCAGAGAATCCAACAGAGGGCAACAATTAAGACCCCTTCCTTGGCATAAATCCGTTGATTTTTCGGTTTCCGTAAAACGCCTAGACCACCGAGGAGGACTAAAATTCCAATCGTAGAAAAGAGAGCGATAAATACTTGACTGGATTCTTGGTAATAGATCGCTACACTAACAGGAACTAGGAGGAGAACAGCCTCAATCAAGAGAAGTTTTGAGAGGAGGTAACGAATCATACTTTTATTCATTTTTTACCTCTCAATCAAATCATAGATTTTGGTGATGTTTGGCAATAAGGTCGTCACGAGTAACTTGTCTCCCACCTCAAGCATATCCTCTCCAGTAGGGAAGATTGTTTTTCCTTTTCGGATAATGGCTGCAATGAGAACTCCTTTTTTCAATTTCAACTGTGATAGAGGTTTGGCAGTCATTTTATTAGCTTCCTTGATTTGGAATTGGAGAGTTTCAATTTGACCGTTTGCTAGATGGTGCATGGCTTGAAGATCTGAATACTGAGCGTTTACTCGACCACGGATAAAGTGCATAATGGTATCCACTGCGATGCTTTTTGGTGTGATGATACTCGAAAAATCAGGCGCGTGGATAATCTCTAAAAGGCTTGTTCGGTTGACCTTGGTGATATTCTTATGGACGCCAACTCGGTCAAGAAACATAGAAGTGATGATATTTTCCTCATCAACCCCAGTCAAGGTTGCGACTGCATCATAGTGGGGAGCACTTTCTTCCAGCAAAATGTCTTTTGCAGTTCCATCTCCTTGGACAATATAGAGATTGGGGAACTTTTCGCTGAAAAAACGAGCTCTTTCAGGATTGATCTCGATGACCTTGGTATCAATGCGACTGTCTTTTAAAATGCCGAGTAGATAATAAGCAATCTTTCCAGCTCCAACGATAAGTAAGCTTTTAACTGCGCGAGATTTAAAATAGTTATGGAAAAGCATCATATCTACACGATTTCCCGTAACAAAAATCCTATCCTTGTCTTGGATAATAACATCACCACTTGGGATCATCAGTTGATGATCTCTCTCCATAGCACAGACAATAATATTCCCAAATTTTTTACGGAAGTCTGAGATTGGCATTTGACAAAGACCGCTAGAGTCCTTGACAACAAATTCCATGAGACTGACCCGACCTCCAGCAAATCGTTCGACAGAGAGGGCATTAGGGAAATCAATGATATTTGAGATCGCACGCGCTGCTAGGAGTTCTGGATTAACAATAAGTGAAAATCCAAGAATGTTTTTCTCTTTAAAATAGGCATTAGAGTATTCAGGATTTCGCACCCGAACGATGGTTTCTTTAGCCCCCATTTTTTTAGCAAGTACCGCTGAAATCATATTCACTTCATCGTGTTCGGTTAGGGCGATAAAGATATCGCACTCTTGAACACTGGCTTGCTCCAAGATGGCAAAGTCAGCACCATTTCCAAGGAGACCTATGATATCATAGCGGCTGACAATGTGATTGAGGACGGCCTCATCTTGTTCGATAAGGACAACGTCATGGTTTTCTGCAACCAGTGAACGACAGAGGGCGAAACCAACTTTCCCTCCACCAACAAGGACAATTTTCATATAAAAAACCTACTTTTTCATGATGTAACTATCATACCCTTTTTTAGCAAAAAATGCACTTGCTAAGGCGATTTTTAAGGGAAGAAAGACCTTTTTCAAGTTTTGAAGATACATTTGTTTAACTTCTATGACAATGTCTCTGATTTGAAGTGATTTGGCTCTTTTACTACACCTTTTCAGAAAGGAAATGAGCAAACATGAAAATATCATCAAAAAAAGTAAAAAAATCAAGTCGTTTCTATTGACAATGATTCTGAAAGTGTTATACTAAGGAAGTAGTTTCGCTGATTTACTTCAAACCTGTTGTGAGGTAAGTTAACGACGCCTTTAACCACGCTGTTTGCTGAGCTTGACTCCGGGCAGTGTGGCTATTTTTTTGCAATGATAAAAGGAAACCCGTCATGACAAATCACATTGTATTATTTGAACCTCAGATTCCGCAAAATACAGGTAACATTGCGCGTACTTGCGCTGCGACCAATTCTCCCCTTCACATCATCAAACCTATGGGTTTTACCATTGACGACCGAAAGATGAAGCGGGCTGGTTTGGATTACTGGGATAAGTTAGAGATTCATTTTTATGACAGTTTGGAAGATTTCATGTCTCAGATGAAGGGTAAACTCTATCTGATTTCAAAATTTGCGGAAAAGGTCTATTCTGAAGCAGATTTATCGACGGACGAGGATCATTATTTTCTCTTCGGACGTGAAGACAAGGGCTTGCCTGAGGACTTTATGAGAGAACATCCTGAGAAAGCTCTCCGTATTCCTATGAATGATGAACATGTCCGTAGTCTCAATGTGTCTAATACCGTCTGCATGATTGTCTATGAAGCGCTCCGTCAGCAGAATTTTGCAGGTCTTGAGCTTGTTCACACCTATGAAGCAGATAAATTGAAATAATCAAAATGCTTGCACTTGCAAGCGTTTTTTGTTATGATTAAAAGGTCTTCAGGGCTGGGTGAGATTCCCGACCGGCGGTAACTTT
>CAJZDE010000119.1:0-4877 GCA_915063165.1 uncultured Streptococcus sp. | reverse complement strand
GCCTCCAATGGTCGATTTGGAGCCCCAAACCTTACTGAAATCAGAGCTTTGTTCTTTGGAAGTTAAAATACTAGATGAGACAGTCACAACATCCAGTTTAGCATATTCTTCTTCGCTGATATTGAACTGCTCAGCCTTGAAGGTATTCAGCGTAACAATGTTGATATCTGTTCCATCACTATACTGTATATCATTTCCACCTTCTACTTCATGAAATCGAACCCAAAATTTGGGTACCTTGACAAAACCATATTCATTCGAGCCGATGATTTGCGTCTCTTCCTTTTTCGCTTCTGAAACGGCAGAGCTAGAGCTACTCGTTTCCTGACTGCTAGAAGAACTAACAACTGCAGACGAACTTTCTTCGGTTGCTGTTTGTGATTTATTGGAGCATGAAGCTAGAAAAACACTAGCAGTAACTACAGTACCTAAAATTAATAATTTTTTCATCCTACCACCTTTCCATCTGCATTATAAGAAAAATAAGAACTTCTGTCAAATTCTAACCTAATCTGTTCTGTTAGTTTCCGATTTTATCGCTCTCATTTAAAACAAAACTCTTGAAAAATCTTCAAGAGTTTTGTTTTTTATTTCTATTCTTCATCCATGCTTAAGACGCTAAGGAAGGCTTCTTGTGGGACTTCTACTGATCCAATAGCCTTCATGCGTTTCTTACCAGCTTTTTGTTTTTCAAGGAGTTTGCGTTTACGAGAAACGTCACCACCGTAACACTTGGCAAGTACGTTCTTACGAAGGGCCTTGATATCCGTACGAGCCACGATTTTGTGTCCAATAGCTGCTTGAATCGGCACTTCAAATTGTTGGCGAGGGATGATTTTCTTGAGCTTATTAACGATGAGTTTCCCACGTTCGTAGGCAAAGTCCTTGTGAACGATAAAGCTAAGGGCATCAACTTTGTCTCCATTGAGAAGGATATCCATTTTGACTAACTTAGACGGACGGTACTCTGACAATTCATAGTCAAAGCTTGCGTAACCACGTGTCGAAGACTTGAGCTTATCAAAAAAGTCAAAGACGATTTCAGCAAGTGGAATTTGATAGATGACATTGACACGATTATCATCAATATAGTCCATGGTTACAAAGTCCCCACGCTTGCGCTGAGCTAGTTCCATAACTGCTCCGACAAACTCCTGCGGTACCATGATTTGCGCCTTGACATAAGGCTCTTCAATAGTCGCAATCTTGGTTGGATCTGGAAATTCAGAGGGGTTAGACACATCCATAGATTCACCATCAGTTTGGTTAACCTTATAGATAACAGACGGAGCTGTCATGATAAGGTCAATGTTGAACTCACGCTCCAAACGTTCCTGGATAACATCCATATGGAGAAGTCCAAGGAATCCACAACGGAAACCAAATCCAAGGGCCTGAGATGTTTCTGGTTCAAACTGAAGGCTGGCATCGTTGAGCTGCAATTTTTCAAGGGCTTCACGAAGGTCATTGTATTTGTTTGATTCGATTGGATAAAGACCCGCAAAGACCATAGGATTCATCTGCTTGTATCCATCTAGCGGTTCTGCTGCTGGATTGCTTGCTAGAGTAACTGTATCACCCACGCGCGTATCTTGAACTGTCTTGATAGAAGCCGCAATATAACCAACGTCACCAGTCGCAAGAAAATCGCGCCCTACTGCTTTCGGCGTGAAAATACCGACCTCCGTCACATCAAAGGTCTTGCCATTGCTCATGAGCTGAATCTTATCGCCAGGTTTAACCACTCCATCCATGACACGCACTTGGAGGATAACCCCACGATAGGCATCATAAACTGAGTCAAAAATTAAGGCTTTTAATGGAGCTGAAACATCACCAGTTGGAGCTGGCACTTTTTCAACGATCTGCTCAAGAATTTCTTCAATACCAATACCAGCTTTGGCTGAAGCTAAGACTGCTTCGCTGGCATCCAGTCCAATGACATCCTCAATCTCTGTACGAACACGCTCTGGATCAGCTGCTGGTAGATCAATCTTGTTAATGACGGGCAAGATTTCCAAATCATTATCCAATGCTAGATAAACGTTGGCAAGTGTTTGTGCTTCAATCCCTTGGGCCGCATCAACCACCAAAATTGCTCCTTCACAGGCTGCTAGTGAACGCGACACTTCATAGGTAAAGTCCACGTGCCCAGGTGTGTCAATCAAGTGGAAAATATAGGTCTCGCCATCTTTTGCAGTGTAATTGAGCTCGATGGCATTGAGTTTAATGGTAATCCCACGTTCACGCTCAAGATCCATACTATCCAGAAGCTGGGCTTGCATTTCACGACTAGAAACCGTCTCCGTCTTTTCCAAAATGCGGTCTGCTAGGGTTGATTTCCCATGGTCAATATGGGCGATAATAGAGAAGTTTCGAATCTTCTCCTGTCGTTTTTTCAAATCTTCTAAGTTCATGATGCTCTTCCTTTCAGGGTATCTATTAATTATAAATTGTTTTTAACATTTTGACAAGACCATACCCTGCTAGGAGTACTAATCTTCGGCAATAAAACCATCATTTTCGATAAAGTGGTGTTCTGTCATTCCTTGGTCTGTAAAGACGATTCCATGAAGGACACCACCATAGACAGCTCCTCCATCCATGCCAATCTTGCCATCTTCTGTCATCCAAAGCTCAGCAGTACCTCGGTCTTGCTTCAGTAAGCCATAAACTGGTGTATGCCCAAAGACAATGGTTTTCCCGGTATGATTTTCAGCTTCATGGAATGGCTTTCTGAGCCAGACTTTCTTGTAATCTGTGGTTTCATGCCAATCATCCAAGGTCAAGTCAATACCCGCATGAACAAAGATATACTTGTCTGTCTCTACCACAAATGGCATTTGACGAATAAATTCGACCAAGTCTGCCGCTTCTGTCGTAACACGTTTGGCATCTTCTACGCCATCAACTGGCGCATCCAAGGGACGACCTAAAATAGAGTTAATAGTTGTATCTCCACCATTGCGACGATAATGATCATAGCTTTCTTCTGGGTCATCGAGCCATGTCAAAAACATATACTCATGATTACCTGATAAACAAATAGCTCCATGATTGTCGACCAAGTCTTTGACCATTTCTAGAACACGGCGACTGTCTTCCCCACGGTCAATCAAATCCCCTAGAAAGAGTAACTGAGTTTGACCATCCCAGGTTTTGAGCAGATCTTCTAGCATACCTGCTTTTCCATGGACATCTCCAATTACATAATAGTCTGTCATTTATTTCATCCTCGTTTGCAATAATTCTCTGGCTTGAGTAAGGGCAGCTTCGGTTACATTTTTCCCAGCCAACATTTTAGCTACTTCCTCTACTCGCTCTTCTAAAGTCAAGAGACGAACTGTCGACACCGTTGAGTGTTCGTCACTAATCTTCTCAATAAAGAATTGATAATCCGCGATGGCAATCACTTGTGGAAGGTGAGAGATAGCAAGAACCTGACCATGCTGGCCAATCTTATGAATCTTTTGAGCGATGGCTTGGGCCACGCGACCTGAAACTCCCGTATCTACCTCATCAAAGACAATACTAGTCTTGCCCTCTTTACGTGAAAAAGCGGATTTAATAGCTAGCATGAGACGGGATAATTCCCCACCAGATGCAACTTTGACCAAAGGCTTAAAATCTTCACCTGGGTTGGTGGAAATGTAAAATTCAACTGTTTCATTTCCTTCACGGCTGAATTTACTCTTACTAAAGCGAACCTGGAATTGTGCCTTCTCCATATAGAGGTCTTGCAATTCTTGCTTAATCTCAGCTTCAAGCTGCTGGGCCAAGTCATGGCGAGCTGATGCAAGCTGCCCTGCCAAATCGACAAGATTAACTTCCAATTTCTTGAGCTCTGCTTCCATATCTTCGGAAGAAAGGTTATTTCCAGTCAAGAGATTGTACTCATCCGTAATCTTGGCAAAATAAAGCAAAACATCGTCCACAGTTCCACCGTACTTGCGGGTAATAGTATTTATAAGGTCTAAGCGATTTTCAACCTGCATGAGGCGATTGCCATCAAAATCCAAGTCCTCAATAATATCTTCTAAACGCTTTGTAATATCTTCTAAAACATAGTAGGTCTCTGACAGAGAACTTGAAATTTCACGGTATTCAGGGTCGTATTCTTCAACACTTTCCATGTCATTCATGGCTGAACGGACATTAGCAAGACTGGAGAATTCCTCATTGTCTAACATGCTATAGGCATTAGTCAGCGTATCCGCAATATTTTTATGATTGAGGAGTTTATCTCGTTCTTGGTTGAGAGCCAAGTCTTCACCAGCTTGCAAGTTTGCAGCCTCAATCTCTGCCATTTGAAATTCCAACATCTCAATACGAGCCTTGTGTTCCTGCTGGTTTTTCTTGACTTCCAAAACCTGCTTGCGCATTTTGCGATAGGCATCAAAGCTCGTCTGATAGGTCTCCTTCAACTCCAAGAAAGCAGCATCACCAAACTCATCCAACATCTGAATGTGCAGTTGAGGACGCATTAACTCCTCTTGGTCATGCTGACCATGGATATCCACAAGGTGTTGCCCAATGGCACGCAAGACGGAAAGATTGACCATCTGACCATTCACGCGACTAACACTACGACCATTTTGCAAAATTTCCCGACGGATGATAATCTCATCCCCCAATTCTAAACCTTGCTCATCAAAAAGTTCCTGTAAAAGGCGACTGTTTTCAACCGAGAAAAGCCCCTCAATCTCTGCCTTTGGCGCACCGTGGCGAATAACGTCTGTCGTTGCACGAGCCCCCAACATGAGATTCATAGCGTCGATAATGATAGACTTTCCAGCACCCGTTTCCCCGGTTAAAACAGTCATACCCTTTTCAAAATTGAGGGAAATCGCCTCAATAATGGCAAAGTTTTTTATCGA
>CAJZDE010000118.1:0-4938 GCA_915063165.1 uncultured Streptococcus sp. | reverse complement strand
ATTTTTATATAATATAAAGGAGGTTTCCCATGTACTTCCCAACATCCTCTGCCTTGATCGAGTTTCTCATCTTGGCTGTACTGGAGCAGGGGGATTCTTATGGTTATGAGATTAGTCAAACCATTAAGCTCATCGCCAATATCAAAGAATCTACGCTCTATCCCATTCTCAAAAAATTGGAAGCCAGTGGCTTTCTAACCACCTACTCTAGAGAGTTTCAGGGGCGTATGCGCAAGTACTACTCCTTGACCAATCGGGGCGTAGAGCAGCTCGTTACTCTAAAGGAAGAGTGGACGCTCTATACCGACACCGTCAACGGCATCATAGAAGGGAGTATCCGCCATGACAAGAACTGACTATCTGACTCAGTTAGAAACCTATCTCCATAAACTACCTGAAGCTGACCGCATCGAAGCCATGGACTACTTTAAGGAACTATTTGACGATGCAGGTTCAGAGGGCGAAGAGGAACTCATTGCCAGTCTGGGAACTCCAAAAGAAGCTGCCCATGATATCCTTTCTGATCTTCTCGACAAGAAAGTCAATGAAGCCCCTGCTCAAAAGAATGACCGCCAACTGCTACACATTGCCCTCTTGGCCCTGCTAGTAGCTCCTATCGGAATTCCGGTTGGGATCGGCATCCTCATGGCCATCATCGGTATTTTTATCGCAGCTGTCTCCGTCATTCTAGCCTTTTTCACTGTTTCGGTGACGGGTATCCTGCTAGGTGGACTCTTTATCATAGAGAGCTTTAGTGTTCTGGTCGAAGCCAAATCTGCCTTTATCTTGATTTTTGGGGCCGGTTTGCTTTCTATCGGTGCTTCTTCTCTTGTTCTACTAGGTATCTCCTATGTAGCCCGTTTCTTTGGTCTCCTAATCGTCCGCTTGGTGCAATGGATTCTTAAAAAAGGAAAGAGAGGTGACAGACATGCGTAAATTGACAAAAGGATTTCTCATCTTTGGTGTGGTTTCTACAATCCTTGGTTTTATCATGATCATTGTAGGAGCCCAGTCTAATGGTATTCAAAGTTTGCTTGCCATGTCAAAAGACCCCGTCTATGACAATCGTATCGAAGAAGTTACCTTTGGAAGCGAAGTGGAAAAACTTGATTTGACCCTTGAAGAACACAGCCTAACCATCACAGAGTCTGTAGATGACAAGATCCATATCACCTATCATCCTTCGGTGTCTGGTCGTCACGATTTGACTACTGGTATGAGTGACAAAACACTGAGCGTCACTGACAAACAAGCCTCCCAACATCGTTTTCTCGGTTCAGGAATCGAAGGCCTACTTCGTATCGCCAGCAACTATTCTAATCGTTTTGACGAAGTCGTTCTCTCCCTACCCAAAGGAAGAAAGCTGCAAGCTATCACCGTCTCAGCCAATCGTGGACAAACTAATATTCGTCAAGCCAACCTTGAAAATGCAACCATCAAAACAAAAGGCTATCTCTTAAGACTAACAGAAAGTTCTATCAAGAACAGCACATTAACGGCACCTCATATCATCAATATCTTTGATGCCGAATTGACAGATAGTCAGGTCAAGACGGAGGGAGCACACATCTATGCTGAAAATATCCAAGTTCACGGCAAGGTCGAGCTAGAGGCTTATTCAACTCTACAACTCATTCTCTCCCAGAAAGAGACCGACCGTATCAATCTAGAAATTTCTTCTCAGCATGGTGGTATCTATCGTCAACCCAAAGAAGAACATCGTGGACAAAAAGAGAATGTACTTGCCAACCCTTATAAAACCGAAAAAGCAGATATCAAGGATTTACTCATTGCAAAAGCAAACCAGGATATCTACCTACCTAAAGAGGAGCACTCTGCTCCACCTAGAAATCATTGACAAAAACGCTTTCATCTGCTAATCTAAAAATAGAAAACGACCATAAAAAAGGAGGTTCCACCATGACACAAGAATGGTTTGAAAGCGCCGATCTTGAGAAGAAATCAGCTCAGACGAAATCGGAAATCCAGCCCGACCAACCAGAGACTTCGGATACTGTAGAGACCGAACCACAAGCAAGCCAAGAAACTCCTATCTCACCTAAAGAGTCGGAAAGGCATGAGGAGGAAGCTCCCGAAACGATAGAAGAAACCCAAACCGAGGAAGAGGGAGAAGGGAAAGCTGAAGAGGAACACAAGCAAGAAACCCCTGCAAAAGAGAAAAGTATCCTCAGCAAAGCTTTAGAAAGCCCCTATATCCCAGATATTGACCCTCGTAAAACTGCCCGATTAAAAGAAGAAATCGCACTATTTTGGACTTGGCTACTGGATGCTATCCAAGAACCAACTGCCAGCAAGACTACGGACAAAAATCATCGTTACAGTGTCTTTGCCCTGCTCACCTTGCTGTCGTCAATCAACCTTTTCTTTAGTATCTATCATATCAAGCACCTCTACTATGGCTATATGGCCTCTATTGCCAATAGTTTACCTAACCAGCTCCCACCTTTAGGTCTCTTTGCTGGCCTTTCTATCTTGGTCGCTAGCGCTCTGTTTTACTTTTCCATCATTTTGGGAGGCTTTACTGTCCGACGTGTGCTGGATCAGGAGAGCGACTTCACATTCCAAGAAGCCTTCGATCGGTATAGCAGACTCTTTGCTATCCCACTTGTCCTAACAGCTCTAGCAAGTTTCTTTGCACTCTTTGGTGGCTTGCGATTCGCTAGCATCCTCACTCTTCTAAGCATGGCCATCTTTGCTCTTGGCAATCTCTTTGTGATTAGCAAGCCAAGTAAGACCAGTAGCCTCGACCCATTTTATCGATTCCTGCTCGCTGTCTTACTTGATGGAGCTATTCTCTTACCCTTCTTCATTGCAGAGTTAGCGCTGACAGTGGACTACCTTCGCATCCTGACATTCTTTTAACCAAAATCCCTGCCATTTATTAATGACAGGGATTTTTATGCTTACTCTTTTTTGAACAATGTCTACTTGATGGTTGCCAATCCTTCAAAATCTTGTCCTAGGATGGGTTGTACTTCTAATTGATTGGCATCTAATTGCTGGTAAAATGCTTTTGGTAGTGACTCTAGGAATTTTTCATAATCCAAGCGAGCGATGGCTTCATAGTCTTCTGCTTTTGAGCCATCACCAGAAATTTTCACTAGGTCAATCTCCCAAACAAGCTCCTTGCCTGCCAACTGCTCGGTATAAGGAGCTGGTACAAAGGGTTCCTTTGGCAAAATCGTCTTGACTCCCTGGGCTAGGTGATAGATACCGTGCACCTTACCTTGGGCGTCTGGGTAAAATTTCACACTGGCAAGGTAGGCATCAGATCCTTGAACCTTCTTGACCAACTCTTCAAAACGTGCCAATCCATCCTCAGCCAAAAAGCTCTCGAGGTATTCCTTGTTGAGATAGATAGGCGACAAGAGTCCTTGGCAATATACTAAACGAACCGCCTTATCAGCTAGATAATTCTTGACTGTTTCTCGGAAATAAGCTTCAAAGTCAAATCCTTCTAGCCCTTCTACCACTTGCCCCAACTTGCTTGATAGTGCTTGAAGGAGAACTTCTACAATCTCCCAGTCCGCTCTAGTAAGGAAGTCTGGAATCACCACTTGATAGCCTTTTCGACTATCCGCATAGTTCACTTTAAAGAGAAATTGCGACTTACCAACAATCCCACACTCTATGTACTCGAGACGATTAAGTGGCTGACGGAGATAGACGGCATCATAACTATGCGACTCCAAGCCCTCCACCAAGGCCAAGATGGACTTGGCAGTCAAGACCTCCTGTTGTCCTAGAATACTATCTTTATTTGGGATAAAAAATGTTTTCGCCATAACTGGCCTCCTTTGAAATCGTTTACATACAGTATAACCTATTTTCCTGAAAGATACAGAAACAAACTTTAGTTTTTTAGATAAAAAGCATAGAAAAACAGCCCCTGAAAATCGCTTGACATTCAGCAGACTAAAAGTAATCGGTATTCACACACCCTAGAAATGCAATAAAGACGACCAAAGGAATCGTCTTTATTTAAGGTAAGTATTTCTTTATAATCTCATATATCTTTTTATGATTGTAGATCTTTTTAATTTGCTTATCAATTTAATTGCCTATATGTTCCTTCTTAGCATCATTTCTTCGTATAGGATTTATTTTCATAAAATCTTGCTAATTAAAGTCACAAAATCAATACATATTCTGAGAATATATCTGAATTTCATAAAAAAGCAATGAATAAACTTCTAAGAAAGCAAGACTCATTCTGAGCTCTTCTTACTTTTTATCCTGCTGCGTCAGCTCCTGATTGTAGGACAAGGCTAGTTTGATCCAGTAAGACAGTTCTTTTTGTCCTTCGCTATCTAAATCAATATAGCCATGATAAAGCCTACCCTTCATTAAAGTCACACTGGCACCATTTTTAGGCAGGACCTGCTTTTCCAGTCCCTTACCAATGCGTACCATGACAAGCTCTTGACTTCTCGAACTCACAGTAACGGTCATCTTACCTCGGACCATAAAAGCCAAACCACCAAACATTTTTTTCTCTTCTACCTCTTCTTCGAAAATACGAGGAGGAAGTTCCGTAGCTAAAATGGTACGAATCTGTTGAGCTAAAGATTTACTATATGCCATCGCTCTCCTCTACATCATCATCACATCCCAGCCGATACCAAAACGGTCAATTAAGCGGGCATAAAACTTAGCAAAAAATTGATTCTCTAGAGCACAGAGAATCTGTCCACCTTCAGCGAGCTTGGCAAAAAGCTCATCAGCTTCTTCTCTACTGTCTGGGCTCAGAACCAACCACTGATTGGGCTGGTGATTGCTAGGAATAGATAGGTCGTTAAAAATGCCTACATCTTCACCATTCAGGGTTAAGTTTTCCGTATCTAAGGCAATCCAGACAAGCTTATCCCGTTTTTCTGCAGGAAGGTCTGCTGGATCCATCATCTCACTGGCTCCCAC
>CAJZDE010000117.1:0-4993 GCA_915063165.1 uncultured Streptococcus sp. | reverse complement strand
ATGGTATAATAGTAGTAATTTAATAGATGGAGTTGAGTTTTGAAGAAAAGCTTTCGTGTAAAAAGAGAGAAAGATTTTAAGGCGATTTTCAAGGACGGAACAAGTTTTGCCAATCGAAAATTTGTTGTCTACCAATTGGAAAACCAGCAAAACCATTTTCGAGTAGGACTGTCCGTCAGCAAAAAGCTGGGGAATGCAGTTACCAGAAATCAAATTAAGAGACGAATCCGGCACATTCTACAAAGTGTAAAAGGGAGTTTAGTAGAGCATGTTGATTTTGTCGTGATTGCCCGAAAAGGGGTGGAAACCTTGGAATATGCAGAGATGGAGAAAAACCTACTCCACGTATTAAAGTTATCAAAGATTTACCAGGAAGGAAATGGGAGTGAAAAAGAAACTACAGTTGACTAGTTTGTTGGGCTTGTCCTTGTTTATCATGACAGCCTGTGCAACAAATGGTACAGCTAGCGATATAACAGCAGATTCGACAGACTTTTGGAGCAAATTCGTCTATTTTTTTGCTGAAATTATCCGCTTTTTGTCCTTTGACATTAGTATCGGAGTGGGGATTATCCTCTTCACGATTTTGATCCGGACGATTTTATTGCCAGTCTTTCAGACACAGATGGTTGCCTCTAGAAAAATGCAAGAGGCTCAACCACGCATCAAGGCTTTGCGAGAGCAATACCCGGGCCGTGATATGGAAAGTAGAACCAAGCTAGACCAGGAGATGCGCAAGGTTTATAAAGAGTTAGGAATCAAACATTCATCCTCTCTCTGGCCGATTTTAATACAAATGCCTGTTCTCTTGGCACTATTTCAAGCCTTGAGTCGAGTAGACTTTTTGAAAACAGGTCACTTTTTATGGATTAATTTGGGAGGAGTAGATACAAGTTTTGTCCTTCCAATTTTGGCGGCAGTCTTTACCTTCTTGAGTAGCTGGTTATCGAATAAAGCTTTGTCTGAAAAAAGTGGAGCTACGACAGGGATGATGTATGGTATGCCTGTATTGATCTTTGTTTTTGCCATCTCTGCCCCAAGTGGTGTAGCCTTGTACTGGGCCGTATCCAATGCTTACCAAGTTTTGCAAACCTATTTCTTGAACAATCCTTTCAAGATTATTGCTGAAAGAGAAGCAGTGGCGCAAGCAGAAAAAGATTTAGAAGGCAAGAAGAGAAGAGCTTTGAAAAAAGCACAGAAAAAGAAAAAATAAGGAGGAATCTGGTAATGGTATTATTTACAGGTTCAACGGTTGAAGAAGCAATCCAAAAAGGATTGAAAGAATTAGACATTCCAAGAATGAAGGCCCACATCAAGGTCGTTTCAAAAGAGAAAAAAGGATTCTTAGGCTTGTTTGGTAAGAAGCTAGCTCAAGTTGATATCGAAGCGATTAGTGAAACGACAGTGATCAAAGCCAATCAGCAGGCCATTAAAGGGGTTCCAAAAGAAGTCAATGAAAAAAATGAACCCGTGAAAACAGTAAGTGAAGCAACTGTTGATTTGGGGCATGTAGTTGAAGCGATTAAGAAGATTGAAGAAGAAGGTCAAGGCGTTTCTGAAGAGGTCAAGGCTGAAATCCTGAAAAATGAAAAGCACGCCAGCACGATTTTGGAAGAAACAGGCCATATTTCAATTTTAAATGAATTGGAACCAGAGGATACTACCGAGGAGGTGGAATCTGCTCCAGAAAAAGAAACTGAAACCCAGGAAGCAACAAGCCAATCTTTGGAAGATTTAGGCTTGAAAGTAGAACCAAGTTATGACATCGAACAGGTGGCAACTGAAGTAGCTAGCTACGTTCAAACCATTGTAGATGATATGGATGTTGAAGGGACGATTTCAAGCGACTACAATCGCCGCACCATCAATCTTCAAATTGACACCAATGAACCAGGCCGTATTATCGGTTATCATGGTAAAGTTTTGAAGGCCTTGCAACTATTGGCTCAAAATTATCTTTATAACCGCTATTCAAGAACCTTCTACATCACGATCAATGTCAATGATTATGTTGAACACCGTGCAGAAGTCTTGCAAACCTACGCTCAAAAATTGGCGACTCGCGTTTTAGAGGAAGGGCGTAGTCAACAAACTGATCCAATGTCAAATAGCGAACGCAAGATAATCCATCGCATTATTTCACGCATGGATGGCGTGACGAGTTACTCTGAAGGTGACGAGCCAAATCGCTATGTTGTCGTAGATGCAGAATAAGCAAAGCAAAATCAGGTTCATCCTGATTTTTTGCTAGGAAAGGAAAGATTCAGATATGCTGAAAGCAGTTAGAGAATACCTATCATTTGCAGGGGTCCAGTACCGCAATCCTGATAAAGCTGGTGATGAAAGAGAAAAGATGTTGGATTTGCGGCAAAAAGGTCAAGAGGCTCGGAAGTCTTTTACAGAACTTGCCAATACCTTTCAAGCTAATCATCCAGAATGGCAACTGCAACAGACTAGTCAGTGGATGAACCAAGCGCAACGCTTGCGACCGCATTTCTGGGCCTATTTACAGAGAGACGGACAAGTGACAGAACCTATGATGGCTCTTCGTTTGTATGGAACACCTGCTGACTTTGGGATTTCTTTGGAAGTCAGTTTCATCGAGCGCAAGAAAGACGAACAGACCTTAGATAAACAAGCCAAGGTTTTAGAACTTCCAGTGGTAGAAGGAATTTATTATCTAGTCTATTCAAATGGAGAAAGTCATAAGGTGGAGGCTACTGAGGAGAATCGTCGTGCTTTACGAGAGAAGCTGAGAAGTCAGGAAGTTCGTAAAGTCTTAGTCAAGTCAGATGTTTCCTTCATTGAAAATCAGTCAGTAGAAGCGATATTGGAGAAGCTAGAAGAGGCTTATGCGCGCTTGCTTCCGTACTATGAAGTGACGAGGGAATAGAAAATCAAATGTGTTAGATGAACGCAAATTGTTTTATTGCTATTCTATGCATTTTTTCATATAATAGTAAAATAGGATGTGTGATTCATTAATCACCTCAAAGAGAAAGGAAATTCTATGTCAAATCTATCTGTTAATGCAATTCGTTTTCTAGGTATTGACGCCATCAACAAAGCAAACTCAGGTCACCCAGGGGTGGTTATGGGGGCTGCTCCTATGGCCTATAGCCTCTTTACAAAGCAACTTCGTATCAATCCAGCTCAACCAAACTGGATCAACCGCGATCGCTTTATTCTTTCAGCAGGACACGGCTCAATGCTTCTTTATGCCCTTCTTCACCTCTCTGGTTTTGAAGATGTTAGCATGGATGAAGTCAAGAACTTCCGCCAATGGGGTTCCAAAACACCAGGTCACCCAGAATTTGGTCATACAGCAGGGGTTGACGCTACAACTGGTCCTCTAGGTCAAGGGATTTCTACTGCTACTGGTTTTGCCCAAGCAGAACGTTTCCTTGCAGCGAAGTATAACCGCGAAGGTTTCAATATCTTTGACCACTATACTTATGTGATCTGTGGAGATGGAGATTTGATGGAAGGTGTCTCAAGTGAGGCGGCTTCATACGCAGGTCTGCAAAAACTCGACAAGTTAGTGGTTCTTTATGATTCAAATGACATCAACTTGGATGGTGAAACAAAGGATTCCTTTACTGAAAGTGTTCGTGAGCGCTATAATGCCTACGGTTGGCATACAGCCTTGGTTGAAGATGGAACAGACTTGGAAGCAATCCATGCCGCTATCGAAGCAGCTAAAGCTTCAGGCAAACCATCTTTGATTGAAGTGAAGACTGTGATTGGATATGGTTCTCCAAACAAACAAGGAACTAATGCGGTACACGGTGCTCCTCTTGGAGCAGATGAAACTGCAGCAACTCGCCAAGCGCTCGGTTGGGACTATGAACCATTTGAAATTCCAGAGCAAGTTTATGCTGATTTCAAGGAAAATGTTGCAGACCGTGGCGTATCAGCTTATCAAGCTTGGACTAAATTAGTTGCTGATTATAAAGAAGCTTATCCCGAACTTGCTGCAGAAGTCGAAGCCATCATCGACGGACGCGACCCAGTTGAGGTAACTCCAGCAGACTTCCCAGCATTAGAAAACGGCTTCTCTCAAGCAACTCGTAATTCAAGCCAAGATGCCTTGAATGTTGTGGCGGCTAAGTTGCCAACCTTCTTAGGTGGATCAGCTGACCTTGCTCACTCGAACATGACTTACATCAAAACGGATGGACTTCAAGATGATGCTAATCGCTTGAACCGCAATATTCAGTTTGGTGTTCGTGAATTTGCAATGGGAACGATCTTGAACGGAATGGCCCTTCACGGTGGACTTCGTGTTTATGGTGGAACCTTCTTCGTCTTCTCTGACTATGTGAAGGCAGCTGTCCGCTTGTCAGCCTTGCAAGGACTTCCAGTGACTTATGTCTTTACTCACGATTCAATCGCAGTTGGTGAAGATGGTCCAACTCACGAACCAGTTGAACACTTAGCAGGTCTTCGTGCTATGCCAAATCTGAATGTTTTCCGCCCAGCAGATGCGCGTGAAACGCAAGCGGCTTGGTACCTTGCAGTGACAAGCGAAAAAACACCAACTGCCCTTGTCTTGACACGTCAAAACTTGACTGTCGAAGAGGGAACAGACTTTGACAAAGTTGCGAAAGGTGCCTATGTCGTCTATGAAAATGCAGCAGACTTTGATACGATCTTGATTGCAACAGGTTCAGAGGTGAATTTGGCGGTCGCAGCTGCCAAAGAATTGGCTAGCCAAGGGGCAAAAGTCCGTGTAGTCAGCATGCCATCAACAGATGTCTTTGACGCACAAGATGCAGCTTACAAGGAAGAAATCCTTCCAAATGCAGTTCGCCGTCGTGTTGCAGTTGAAATGGGTGCAACTCAAAACTGGTACAAGTATGTTGGTCTTGATGGTGCAGTTCTCGGTATTGATACCTTTGGAGCATCTGCCCCAGCACCAAAAGTATTGGCAGAGTACGGATTTACAGTTGAAAATCTAGTCAAAGTCGTTCAAAACTTGAAATAATCACAA
>CAJZDE010000116.1:0-5095 GCA_915063165.1 uncultured Streptococcus sp. | reverse complement strand
TTCTTTTTTTAATATAAATCAACAAACCTTGAATACAAATGAGGGACTTTCTTTTCACTTTATTTCTCTCTTCTATGCTATACTTAGTTTAGTACATTCTTTGAGATTGGAGCCAGTATGAAAATCCATAAAACCGTGAATCCCGTTGCCTATGAAAACACTTATTATCTAGAAGGGGACCAACACCTGATTGTGGTTGACCCAGGTAGCCATTGGGAAGCCATTCGCAAAACTATCGAGAAAATCAACAAACCCGTCTGCGCGATTCTCCTGACCCACACCCACTACGACCATATTATGAGTCTGGACTTGGTTCGTGAGACTTTTGGAAATCCCCCAGTTTATGTAGCAGAGAGTGAAGCTAGCTGGCTTTATACATCTATAGATAATCTCTCTGGTCTCCCTCGTCATGATGATATGGCAGATGTGGTCGCAAAACCAGCAGAGCACACCTTTGTCTTTCATGAGGAATACCAGCTTGAGGAATTTCGTTTTACAGTTCTACCGACCCCAGGGCACTCTATTGGCGGTGTTTCCCTGGTCTTTCCTGATGCTCATCTAGTCTTGACGGGAGATGCTCTATTCCGAGAAACCATCGGACGGACAGACCTTCCTACAGGTAGCACGGAACAACTCCTCCATAGCATTCAGACGCAACTCTTTACTCTTCCTAACTACGATGTCTACCCTGGGCATGGTCCAGCTACGACCATCGCTCACGAAAAGACCTTTAATCCCTTTTTCTAGCAAGCAAAAAACCAAGGATAATTTCCTTGGTTTTTATCTTACCAAATAATCACACGATCCTCTGGTGAACGCCACATACCGTCTCCTTCTTTGACATCGTAAGTTGTAAAGAAGTCATCGAAGTTTGGTACTTGGACGTTGACACGGAGTTTGGCAGGCGCGTGCACATCGACACTGGCCATGAGTTTCATCAATTCTGGACGGCCTTTCATGCGCCAGATACGAGCAAAGTTGTGGAAAAATTCTTCAGCTGAGAAGTCTGGTTCTCTCTTAGCAGCTTCAAGGGCTGCAGCAATCCCCCCCAAGTCTGCAACGTTTTCTGATACAGTTAGTTTCCCGTTAATCGTTGCACCGTAAGATTCTTGCCCATCAAACTGGTCGATAACTTTCTGCGTTTTTTCTTTAAAGGCAGCATAGTCGCTTTCTGTCCACCAATCCTTGAGGCTACCATTTTCATCAAAGGACGCACCATTTGTGTCAAAGGCGTGAGAAATCTCGTGAGCAATAACAGCACCAATACCACCGTAGTTGGCAGAAGACGACTGATGCAAGTCATAGAATGGAGCCTGTAAAATGGCAGCTGGGAAGACAATCAAGTTCTTCTGAGGATTGTAGTAGGCATTAACCATGTGAGCTGGCATACCCCACTCCTTGTAATCAACCGGTTGGTTCCACTTGCTCCAGCTGTGCTTGATTTCCACACGCGCAAAGGCTAGGGCATTCTCAAAGAGACTGGCAGTTTCGTCCACTACTTTGTTCTTGTAGCGTTCTGGCAATTCCTCTGGATAACCAATATAAGGCTTGATGACATTAAGTTTGACAATGGCCTTATCTCGCGTTTCAGGTGTGAGCCAGTCGTTCTTGGCCAAGCGTTCCTTATAAACATCAATCATCGTCGCCACTTTTTTCTCTACGTCTGCCTTTGCTTTTGGAGAAAATTTTTCATGCGCATACCAGAGACCAAGAGCTTGCTTGAAAGGACCTTGGGCTAAGTGATAAGCTGCCTTGACCTTGTCCTGAGCTTCTGGCACACCTGAAAGGGCACGTCCGTAGGCACCTGACAAAACACGAATCTCGTCAGTTAGATAGCTGGTTGAAAGATTGACCACACCCAAAATCAAGGTTGCTTTGAGTAGAGGCCACGCTTCTTCACTATAGAATTGATCTGCTGCTTGCCAGAAACGTTCCTCATCTACGATAACCTTGTCAGGCACTTGCCCAAGAACAGCTTGGAAGAAGTCATCTAGAGGTAGGGCAGGAGCAAATTTCTTGAAATCTTCATAAGCGTATGGATGGTAGAGTTTAGCATACTCTGAACTTTCTTCGTTAGAAAGCACCACAGCCGCAATACGACGGTCCAATTCCAATCGTTTCTCTAGTAAGTCTGCGATTTCCTCATCTGAAAAATCATAGGCTTTGAGAAGATTCGTTGTACTTTCCTTCCAAAGAGTCAAGAGCTCCTCACGCTGAGGATGGTCTTCTGCGTAGTAAGTCGTATCTGGCAAGATTGTTCCTGGTGCACTTGCCCAGAGAACATTGGTTCTGGCATCCATAAAGTCTGGTGATACACCAAAGGGAAGGAAGTTTGGTTTACCAGCTAGTTCAAACTCTGCCAGTTTGCTGGTAAAATCTGCAAAACTCTCCAAATCTTGGTATTCCTTGAGCATCGGCAAAACAGGCTTAATCCCATCTGCTTCCCTCTTATAAAAATCACGTACCATACGATGGTACTTAACAAAGTTGGCTAGGATAGTATCCTCTGGGACTTCTTCACCTGCCAACCACTTGTCCGTAGTCGCCAGCATCAACTCTTCAATTTCCTCGTCAAGGTCAATAAAACCACCTGTTCGAGATTTGTCAGCTGGAATAACAGCTGTTTTTTCCCATTCGCCATTGATTGCATCATAAAAATCGTCTTGATAACGTGTCATCTTGTTCTCGCTTTCATTTTTTCACTTATTCTTAGCTTAGCAAAAAACACTTGGGAATGCAATTAAAAATGGTTTCTCTTTTTTCTTCATTTTTCAGTTATTATTTTAAATTTTTCAAAAATTAACTTGACTTAATTTTTTTTTTAAGGTATATTAAAAGACAGGAGGAATACAACTGTATGATACGTATCGAAAACCTCAGTGTCTCCTACAAAGAAACGTTGGCACTAAAGGATATTTCACTAGTGCTCCAAGGACCAACTATTACCGGAATTATTGGTCCAAACGGTGCTGGAAAATCAACTTTATTAAAAAGTATGTTGGGAATTATCCCACATGAAGGTCAGGCCTTTCTCGATGACAAAGAATTCAAGAAATCTTTACATCGAGTTGCCTATGTCGAGCAAAAGATCCATATCGACTACAATTTCCCTATCAAGGTCAAGGAATGCGTCTCTCTGGGACTCTATCCATCCATCCCACTCTTTCACACCTTAAAGGCAAGCCACTGGAAAAAAGTGGCAGATGCACTTGAAATCGTTGGGCTCTCAGACTATGCTGATCGCCAAATCAGCCAACTCTCAGGAGGACAATTTCAACGTGTGTTGATTGCCCGCTGCTTAGTGCAGGAAGCTGACTACATCTTTCTAGATGAGCCATTTGTCGGGATTGATTCGGTTAGTGAAGAGATTATCATGAACACGCTGAGAGACCTTAAAAAAGCTGGGAAAACAGTTCTCATCGTCCATCATGACCTCAGCAAAGTCCCCCATTATTTCGACCAAGTTTTGCTTCTCAATCGAGAATTAATAGACCTTGGTCCGACTAAAGAAACCTTTACCGAAGCCAATCTTAAGAAGGCCTACGGTAGCAAACTCTTTTTCAATGGAGGTGAGCTATGATAGCAGAATTTATCGATGGATTGCAACATTTCCATTTCCTACAAAACGCCTTGATAACAGCTATAGTCATCGGAGTGGTTGCTGGAGCCGTGGGATGTTTTATCATCCTACGTGGGATGTCTCTCATGGGAGATGCCATCTCTCACGCAGTTTTGCCCGGCGTAGCCCTTTCCTTTATCCTGGGAATTGATTTCTTTATTGGAGCCATTATCTTTGGCTTGATGGCCTCCATCATCATTACCTACATCAAGGGAAACTCTATCATCAAGAGTGACACTGCCATTGGTATTACCTTTTCATCTTTCTTAGCTCTAGGTGTCATCTTGATTAGTGTTGCCAAGAGTTCGACAGACCTCTTCCATATCCTTTTTGGGAATATTCTCGCTGTCCAAGACATGGACATGTGGATTACCATTGGTGTGGGGGCAATCATTCTTTTGATTATCGGGATTTTCTTTAAACAACTATTGATTACATCCTTTGACGAGCTCCTGGCTAAAGCCATGGGAATGCCTGTCAATTTCTACCACTATCTGCTCATGGTGCTCTTGACCCTTGTGTCTGTCACCGCCATGCAAAGTGTTGGAACCATTCTTATCGTGGCCATGTTGATCACTCCAGCTGCGACGGCTTACCTTTATGCTAACAGCCTAAAGAGCATGATTTTCCTTTCATCAAGTCTCGGAGCTCTAGCTTCTGTTGTGGGACTCTTTATCGGCTATAGCTTCAATCTCGCAGCAGGCTCTAGCATCGTGCTCACATCTGCCAGTTTCTTTCTCATTAGCTTCTTTATCGCTCCAAAACAACGATACTTGAAACTGAAACATAAAAAAATTAATAAATAAGGGGAGACCCTTTCTGGAGGAATCTAATGAAAAAATTAGGTACATTGCTTGTACTCTTTCTTTCCGTCATTGCACTGGTAGCATGTGCTAGCGGAAAAAAAGATGCTACTTCTGGTCAAAAACTAAAAGTTGTTGCTACAAACTCAATCATCGCTGATATTACCAAAAATATCGCTGGTGACAAGATTGATCTTCACAGTATCGTTCCTGTTGGTCAAGACCCACACGAATACGAACCACTTCCTGAAGACGTTAAGAAAACTTCTCAAGCTGACTTAATTTTCTATAACGGTATCAACCTTGAAACAGGTGGCAATGCTTGGTTTACCAAATTGGTCGAAAATGCCAAGAAAACTGAAAACAAAGACTACTTTGCAGTCAGCGAAGGCGTTGATGTTATCTACCTTGAAGGCCAAAACGAGAAAGGCAAAGAAGACCCACACGCTTGGCTCAACCTTGAAAATGGGATGATTTATGCTAAAAATATCGCTAAACAGCTGATTGCCAAGGACCCTAGCAACAAGGAATTCTACGAAAAAAATCTCAAAGACTATACTGAAAAACTAGACAAACTGGACAAGGAAGCCAAAGAGAAATTTAACAATATCCCTGCTGAAAAGAAACTCATCGTAACCAGCGAAGGATGCTTCAAATACTTCTCTAAAGCTTA
>CAJZDE010000115.1:0-5203 GCA_915063165.1 uncultured Streptococcus sp. | reverse complement strand
TGCCAATTAATGGACATTTCTTTTTCCTCCGAAAAATAATAACGGAATTTCTCCTATTCTATTTTAAAGGATAAAAGTAAATCTCACAAGTGTTTAGCTGAAATTTTCATAAGAAAGAAGAACTTTCTTTTAAAATGAGATCTAGTTTCCCTTTAAGATAGATGATTTATAGGATTGTGTCCAAATTTTACTGATTATTATCCTAGTTATAGTTTTTATGTTAAATAGATTGACATCGCTTTCATATAGGATAAAATGAAGATGATCCTGTTCTGGTGGTGAGTACTGAGAACAGTTACTTTTTATCAAAAAAGTAAAGCGCTTACTTTATATTTTATTAGGAGGATAAGATGAAAAATCTATTTTTTGAAAAACGTTGCCGTTACAGTATTCGTAAGCTGTCAATCGGGGCTTGTTCCTTGATGATTGGTTCAGCTCTGTTCGCAAGCCCAGCTCTTGCGGAACAGGTCGCTGTCCCTGAAACAGCCGCAAACACGAGCGCTCAAGCTACAAGTACTAGTGAGACAACTAATCCAGATACCGCAGCTCTCGAAAAACAATTAGAGGAATCTGAAAACAAAGTAGCTGAGCAACCCATTTCAGAAAACACTCCAGCAATAACGGATCTAGTTAATGAAAAAGAAGAAGCGAAGCCAACTCCGACGGATAAAGCTGAAAAACCTGCTCAACCAACTGAAAAAGAAAAAGTCAAACCAGAGGAAGCTCCTCAAGTGGTTGACAATAAAGCCGACAAACCAAGTCTAGCAGACGTTCCTAAAAATGAAGAGAAGAGTCTCCGACCAAAAGAAATCAAATTTGATACTTGGGGTGATTTGTTGAAATGGGAACCGGGTGCGCGCGAGGATGATCCCATCAATCGTTCCTCAGTTGAACTCGCCAAGCGCCATAGAGGTCAGTTGGTTAACGAAAAAGCAAGCAGAAGAGCCAAGGTTCAAGCTCTAGCAAATACCAACTCAAAGGCCAAAGACCACGCTTCTGTTGGTGGAGAAGAATTCAAGGCCTACGCCTTTGATTACTGGCAATACTTGGATTCAATGGTCTTCTGGGAAGGTCTAGTTCCAACTCCAGATGTCATTGATGCCGGTCACCGCAACGGAGTTCCCGTTTATGGAACACTCTTTTTCAACTGGTCAAATAGCATTGCCGACCAAGAGAAATTTGCAGCTGTCTTGAAACAAGACGCAGATGGCACCTTCCCTATCGCACGAAAACTCGTCGATCTTGCTAAGTACTATGGCTTTGATGGCTATTTCATCAACCAGGAAACAACGGGTGAATTGGTAGAACCTCTTGGTGAAAAAATGCGCCAATTCATGCTCTATACAAAAGAATACGCAGCCAAAGTCAACCATCCAATCAAGTATGCTTGGTACGATGCCATGACCTACAAATACGGTCGTTACCACGAGGATGGTCTAGGTGATTACAACTACCAATTCATGCAAAAAGAAGGAGACAAGGTCCCTGCAGATCAATTCTTTGCTAACTTCAACTGGAACAAGGAAAAAAATGACCACTCTGTAGAGATGGCAAAATGGCTAGAACGTAGCCAGTATGATGTCTTTGCAGGCTTGGAATTGCAACAAGGTGGTTCTTATAAGACCAAAGTCAAATGGGATGCTCTTTTAGATGAAAAAGGTAAGTTGCGCTTGTCACTTGGACTTTTTGCGCCGGATACGATTACCAGTCTAGGAAAAACAGGTGAAGACTACCACAAGAACGAGGATATCTTCTTCACAGGTTACCAAGGAGATCCAACGGCTCAAAAACCAGCTGACAAAGAGTGGTATGGGATTGCCAATTTAGTTGCGGACCGCACACCGGCAGTAGGCCGGACTTTCACCACCTCTTTTAATACAGGTCATGGTAGAAAGTGGTTTGTAGACGGCAAAATTTCTAAGGATTCTGAATGGAACTACCGTTCTGTTTCAGGTGTCTTGCCAACATGGCGCTGGTGGCAGACTTCAACGGGTGAAAAACTCCGTGCAGAATATGACTTTACAGATGCCTACAATGGCGGAAATTCTCTTAAATTCTCAGGTGATGTAGCTGGTAAGACGAACCAAGATGTGAATTTGTATTCTACCAAACTAGAAGTAACTGAGAAAACCAAACTTCGTGTTGCCCACAAGGGAGGAAAAGGCTCTAAAGTTTATATGGCCTTCTCTACGACTCCAGACTACAAATTTGAGGATGCAGCCGCATGGAAAGAACTGACTCTTTCTGATAACTGGACAAATGAAGAAATTGACCTTAGCCCACTAGCAGGTAAAACCATCTATGCAGTTAAACTCTTCTTCGAACATGAAGGTGCTGTAAAAGATTATCAGTTCAACCTAGGACAATTAACGATCACGGACAATCACCAAGCGCCACAAGCACCTACAGGTCTCTCAGTGGTGAAGCAATCTCTTAAGAATGCCCAAGAAGCTGAAGCAGTGGTTCAATTTTCGGGTAACCAAGACGCAGATTTCTATGAAGTCTACGAAAAAGACGGTGACAACTGGCGTTTGTTGACAGGTTCATCTGCTTCAACCATCTACTTGCCAAAAGTTAGCCGTTCTGCTAATGCGACTGGTACGACTCAAGAATTGAAAGTCGTTGCAGTTGGTAAAAATGGCCTCCGTTCAGAAGCTGCAACTGCGTCATTCAACTGGGGCATGACTGTTCAGGATACAACTCTCCCAAGACCTTTGGCTGAAAATATTGTTCCAGGGGCAACGGTTATTGGTAGCACTTTCCCGAATACTGAAGGTGGGGAAGGCATCGAAGGCATGTTGAACGGTACGATTACAAGTCTGTCAGACAAGTGGTCTTCAGGACAATTGAGCGGTAGTGTCGATATTCGTTTGACTCAACCACGTCGTGTTGTCAGATGGGTAATGGATCATGCGGGAGCTGGTGGTGAGTCTGTTAACGATGGTCTGATGAATACCAAGGACTTTGATCTTTATTACAAGGATACAGATGGCGAGTGGAAACTAGCTAAGGAAGTCCGTGGCAATAAAGCGCACGTTACAGATATCACTCTTGACAAACCAATCACCGCGCAAGACTGGCGTCTAAAAGTTATCACATCTGATAACGGAACACCTTGGAAAGCCATTCGTATCTACAACTGGAAGATGTACGAAACCTTGGACACAGAAAGTCAAAATATTCCAATGGCTAAGGTAGCTGCTCGTTCACTTGGAAACCACCAAGTTCAACTAGGCTTCTCTGATGTTCCAGCAGGCGCAACCATCACCGTTTACGACAAGGCTGATTCACAAACACCAATTGCAACCTTGAAGTCTGAAACTGGTGGCGATCTGGCAACAGCACCATTGGCCTTTGACAAACAACCAAATCTCCTCTACTATCGTACTCAACTACCTGGCAAAGAAATCAGTAACACCTTGGCTGTAGCGATTCCACAGGATGAAAGAAAAATTAAATCTGTTAGCCTTGAAAAAGGACCTAAGAAGACAGTTTATAAAGAAGGAGAAAAACTGGACCTCAGAGGCGGAACACTCCGTGTTCAATACGAAGGGGGACAAGCCGATGAGCTGATCAACCTTACTCACTCAGGTGTGACGGTATTTGGATACGATGCTCATCAAAAAGGGGAACAAAACCTAACACTTCAATACCTTGGTTTACCAGTGTCAGGTGATCTGAAAGTCCAAGTGACAGGACAAGATGAAGGAAAACCAAAAGAAGTAGCGGGCTTGTATATTACTAAGAAACCAAAAACAGACTATCTAGTAGGAGATCAACTGGATCTCTCTGAAGGTCGCTTCGGTGTTCTCTATGATGATGAGACGGAAGAAAGTCATGCCTTTATGGATCAAGGTGTTGAAATAACGGGCTACGATGCTCAAAAGACTGGTCGTCAAACCTTGACCCTGCATTACAAGGGGCACATCGCTGAGTTTGATGTTTTGGTTTCTCCAAAAGCAGCTGTCAACGATGAGTACCTCAAACAAGAAATCACTGCAGCCCAAGGCCGTCAGTCAACCCTTGCCTACACCTTCTCTAGCGAGGACAAACAAGCAGCACTAGTAGAGAAGCTCACTGCAGCGAAAGCTGTTGCAGAAAACCATGATGCCAGTCAAGAAGAAGTCAACAAAGCCTTGAATGAATTGAAACAAGCTGGAGCGGATTTGGATGGAAATCAACGTTATCAAACTGCTAGAGAAGAATTGGAAGGCTTGCTCGAATCCGTCCGTGAAAAAGATTCTCAAGATGAGTTGATTGCCCAAGCTGAAGCTTTGTTGGCTTCAGAGATGCCGACTCCACAAGCTTTTGCGGATATGAAAGAAAAGCTGAATAAGAAACTAGCTCCTACAGAAGAAAGTCACCATGTTGGAAGCGTGGATCCAAATGAAGTGGCTCCAACGGTTGAGGCCCTCCCTGAACTAGTTATTGAAACTGAAACAACAGCCTATGAACGTCAGGAGCGACCAAACTCCGAATTTCTCAAAGGACAACGCCGTGTTGTGCAAGCTGGAGTTGAAGGTCAAGTTCGCCACTTTGTAGCAGTAGATACCCAAGGCAAACGCACTCTTCGTTCGACTGAGGTAGTCAAGGAAGCAATCCCAGAAATCACTGAAGTTGGGACAAAAGTTCTATCAAGCAACCAACCAGCTGAAGGTGTGAAAGATTTAGTTCTAGAAACTCCGAAACTAGAAATTGAAGAGGATACAGTGGCCTTCGAACGTCAAGAGCGACCAAATGCAAACCTTCTGAAAGGTCAACGTCAACTTGTCCAAAAAGGAGAAGAAGGGCAAATTCGTCGTCTAGTAGAAGTAGATGTCCAAGGCAATCGCACCCTTCGTTCAAGTGAAGTTCTCAAGGAAGCTATCCCAGAAATTGTTGAAGTAGGAATGAAAGAGGAGCAAGTCTCACAAACAAGGGATCAAGCGCTTTTAGCTACACCAGCAAAAGTTGAAGAAGTAAGTAAAGAGCTTCCAAATACGGGAGCGACAAGAGATGCTAGTCTAGTAGCGCTGGGACTCCTCGGACTAATGAGTGGCTACGGCTTGCTCTCTAAAAAGAAGAGAGAAGACTAATCGGATTTATGAATCTTAGATTTTCTCATAAAAATTAAAAAACAAGGTTTGACTGTAAATCGGTCAAACCTTGTTTTAATAACTTATTTGATGAGGTCTTTCTAGTTTTAATTTTAAAAAAAGTAGTT
>CAJZDE010000114.1:0-5204 GCA_915063165.1 uncultured Streptococcus sp. | reverse complement strand
ATAAATTCTTCCGATTTTTGTTGTAAAAAATTTTCTACTCATTTCCCTGTTAAGCGAATTGCTATCACGATAACAGTCGAAACAATGAGATAATTTAAGGGCTGGCCGAAGCTTCCAACAAGTGGTGGTTTACTCAAAAACCCATAATCTCCACCTACAACTAAATTGACAACCCATATCAAGCCATTTAAGGCAAAGGTAATCACCGCCACATTCTTCAAATCAAGAAGGGATGCCTCATAGTTTCTAAACAAGTATAGAAGCGCATTTCCTAAAAGGGCAACATGTCCGATAATGAAAGACAAAATGGTCACGTGTGGAAATGGGTAGGGATCAAAGAGTGGGTAAGCCAGTGCCGCTGTTGCTCCAAAAGTTCCTAAAAGGGCAAAGTATTGTTTGTACTTGGATGTCCCTGGAATCAAGAGCATTACAAACATGGCGATACGGCAATGATAGAAGGGCAAACTTTCTGATAGAGGCATGAGATTGCCCCAATACCAGCTATACAGAACAATCAGTTGAACAGACTGAAGGATCTGAATAAAACGCTGGTAAGCAACTTTGTCGCGAAAACGATAAGAAGCATAGAAAGTAAGAGCCAATAAACATAACAAACCAATGTACCAGTGAAGTTCAAACTGGGGCGGTTCTGATATCTGTGTGGTAAATAATTTATCCCACAAATTCATATTCTATTCCTCGTTCATCTAGCTAGAGGCGGTAAAAAAATTACCTTTCTCCAGCTTTTAATTTTTTTGAAAAACTTGATTCCATGCCATGCATAGAATACTTGAGTCTTAAATTCGCAACCTATTATATCATTTGTATTGCAGAAATGCACCTTGTAGATACCCTTTTTTGATTTGTCAACTTCTCTAGCATAAACTAATCAACATATTGGTCTCTTTGTCCTTTATAAACTTGCCAAAGAATCTCCATTTGCTCCTTGGTGATGCGTTTTTCAGATAAAACTGGCAATTGGTCAATGGCAAAAAATTGAAGCTCAGCAATTTCTTGATTCTCTTGAAATTGTCCATCAAGAAGTTGGCATTCAAAGACAAACTTTGCATATTGTTTGCTCTGTAGTTGGAAACGATTGGTGTCAAAAACTGCAAGTAACCTTTCAGCTTTTGCTGTAAAGCCGGTTTCTTCTTCAATTTCTTTAAGAATATTTTCGGTTGGAGAATAGCCAACTTCACCAAAACCACCTGGCAAAGCCCAACTATCCTCCCCTTTTCCTCTAACTAAACAGACTTTTTCATCCTCAACAATCCAAGCACGGACGTCCATCAGAGGAGTTGCATAAGCGGACGTTGGTTTCAAGACTTCTGCCACTTCTTCTGCATCGAGGTCTGATACCTGATTCAACATTTCAGATAACAGGCTTCGCAAGTCCTCGTAGCGCTCACGGTCGAAAGGATCTTTTGTAAAGGTTAATCCAGTATCCGTAATGGCTAGCATTCTTTGCAGATACTTGGTGAAATCACTTGCATTCATTTTCTAAACTTTCTACCAGCTTGGCTAGATTCATGGAGTTCGATCCTTTGAGCAAAATTTGGTCATTGGCACCGAGTCTTTCCTTAACCCGCTTGACTAGGTCTTCAAATTGGTCCTCGTCAGCTGTTTTCTTGAAGTAGAAAACGTGACCGATTGGGAACATTTGACTAGCAAGTTGGCTTAATTCGGCAATGTCTTCTCCATAGAAAATAACGGTATCCAGCACATCTGGCGATAGGCTTAAAATCATCTGGTTATGGAGCTGAACAGACTGGTCACCAAGTTCCTTCATGTCTGCTAGAACAGCTATTTTTTTGCCCCCTTCATTAGCTGGAATGGCAGAAAATGTTTCCAAAATCAACTTCATAGCAGTTGGATTGGCATTGTATACGTCTGACAGAATATCTGCTCCATTGGCCGCTTTCTTCCACTCGGTGCGGTTACGCGTCAATTCGAGATTTTGGAAGGCTAAACGAATTTGCTCCTCTGAAACTCCTTCTTGTAGAGCCACATAAGCAGCAATCATAGCATTGGTGGCATTGTACTTACCTGTCACTGGTAAATCGAGGGCTTGTTCCAAAAAATTAGCCTTAAAGGTCAGACTATCCTTGCGCTCAATCAAGTCTGTAATTTCCAGCTCTGCTCCTTGCCCAAAACGGACCACTTTTTTATCAGTGGGCAAATAGTCCTCTACAATGGAGTCGGCTGGTGCTAAAAGCAAGGAACCAGGCGCCATACCATCTGCAATTTGCATTTTTCCTTTAGCGATTTCTGAACGGTCTTTGAAAAAGGCCAAATGAGCCTCTCCAACCAAGGTCACAATGGCTGTCTTAGGATGAGCCAATTCAGACAAAAGATGGATATCTCCTAGGTGATCCTGTCCCATTTCCAAGACCAACTTTTCTGTTCCTTCAGGCATGTGGAGAACTGTGTAAGGAAGACCAATCTCGTTATTGTAATTGCCTTGAGTTTTGTAGGTCTTGTAGTTTATTGACAATAAATGTGCCAACATATCCTTGGTCGTCGTTTTTCCATTTGAACCCGTTACTGCAAAGACATCAACTGCCGTTTTTTCAAGATAGTAGGCTGCGAGGGTTTGAAAGGCAGTCAACACGTCGTCTACTAGAATGTAGGGATAACCTTCTACTTCCTTCTCAGACAGGGTTACTGCTGCTCCATTTTCAAAAGCTGTTTCGATAAAGTCATGACCATCACGCGCACCTTTAAGTGGCACAAACAAATCACCTGGCCCAATCAAACGACTGTCAAACTCAGCTTTTTCTAACTGAGCATCCGCAAAAAGACTAACATCATTTTTAGCTCCAACAGCTTGGGCAACTTCATGGATCGTTAATTTCATTTCTACTCCTTTAAAAAGGGTTGAAGTCCGAGAACTCTAGTCACCATGCAGTGATCGTTCTGACTTCTACCCTCTCTTTCATTTTTATAGCAAATGCGCTTCGCGCTTGTCAAAACTTTGCTTAGCAAGGTCAACCAAATGCTCGATTAGTTCTGGGTAGCTGATTCCCATATTGTCCCAAAGTAGTGGATACATAGACCACTGAGTAAAACCTGGCATGGTATTAAGCTCATTTAGGAAAATCTCGCCCTTATCGGTATAGAAGAAATCACAACGAGACAGACCGAGGCCACCGATTGCACGGAAGGCTGTTTCTGCATTATGACGCATGACAGCTACCACATCATCACTGATTCTAGCTGGGATATCCATGGTAATCTTGTTATCGATATACTTGGCATCATAGTCATAAAAGGCAACATCCTTGACCACTTCACCAGGAAGCGTGCTCTTGACATCGTAGTTGCCCAAGAGACCAACCTCGATTTCACGAGCATTCACCCCTTGCTCTACCAAGACACGGCTGTCATATTGGAAGGCAAGTTCTAGAGCTTGGCGGAGCTCCTCATGGTTTTCAGACTTAGAAATACCGACACTTGAACCCATGTTTGATGGCTTCGTGAAGACTGGATAAGTCAATTTTTCTTCAACTTCAGCGATTTTAGCAGTCACATCGTCCCCTTCGACGATAGCCACATAAGGTACTTGGGCAATCCCAACAGATTCAAAGACACGCTTGGTCGTGATTTTATCCATAGCAAGACTTGATGACAAGATATTGCAGCCGACATAAGGCATTTTCAAAACTTCAAGAAATCCTTGAACAGAGCCATCCTCTCCCATCGGACCATGAAGAACTGGAAAGACTACTGCACCTTCTTCGTAGATGGCACTTGGCGCGATTTTCTTGTCCCAGTCAATAGTCGCATTGGTCATGAGACGATCCTCTTGACCTGGAGTCTGGCTAAATTCTTGCGTTTTGATAAAGTCACCTGACTGACTGATAAAGAAAGTCTTGACTGTGAAACGGTCGTAGTTTACCGCACGCATGACACTTTCAGCTGAAAGGACAGAGACTTCACGCTCTGCACTACGCCCACCGTATAAAAGAATAATCGTTTGTTTCATATTGCTTGTCCTAATTCTAATAGAATACTCGTTCTTTAGTATATCATATTTGCTTCTTTTTTGAAACTTGTATCTAAAAAAGCCCTCATTTGAGAGCTGAAATTCTACCTATCCACCACTTGAGCTTCAAAGTGCGCCGGTTTGTCGTCTACATTGGTGATGGTGATCGTGTAGGACTTGTTATTAGTTACATTAAAAGCTTTTTCCCCCTGGTAGCTGACAACAATTCCATCCTGCACTAATTTAATATCTTTTTGATTATTGGGTAACTCTTCATCAGCATCTTCTGAATGATGGCTTCGAACAAGTTTTTGCCCTTCAACATCATAAAAAATATCGCCATACATCTCAAACCAAACTCCTGAACCTGATAATTTAAGCCTATTAGAATCTTTTTTTCCAAGATTAATTCTGAGTAGTATTCTACATCATGTGTCCGAGGATTTACTGTAAAATTAGCCGACTCTCCTGGTTGCAGAGTATACTTACCAAGATTTTGTGCCCATAGATTAAAGAAAAAAATAGCCGCCAAAACTACAACAAGTGTTAAACTACAACCTAAATTCCAATTTGATTTTCTCTTCAAGTTCATTTGTAACTCTCCTTATAGTCATTAATTCCGTCTTGAATCATCTTAGCATCTCCTGGATTATCTCCATAATTTCCATTAATAATGTTCTCTAAATATTTCAAAGGATTCTTATCTGACCATCCCTGAGCCACTCCTGCCCCAACTCTCAAATATGCATCACTCGATTCTAAGTAACCTTTACCAACATAGACAAAGAGATAATTTCCCAAATAATCAGACTTTATCCCTTGTTTCCACTGGCGTCTCCAGAGTGAGAACGGATAATCTTCTCTGTATGTTCGGTTTTTTAAGTCTAGCGGTTTATTAGAATTAACCAAATCTATAAATGTTCCACTGTATCCAATCTCATTTTCTATAGCAATCGAATTATCGACTCTTCCAATACTCCTCAAACGCTTCTCTATTACTATAAAAAAAATAATCTTCATAAGTTTTCACAATTAGTTCAGCTTTTTTATTCAAATCTCCATTACTATTTTTAATTTTCTCAACTTTTTCCTTAAGTTTCTCTGGATTAGCTCTATTGGTAGCCTCCGATTTCAATTTTTTTGTTACAACTTGAGGAAATTGTATTTGAGGATGGTGATGTACATAAGATTCTAAAATTTGAAACTCCTTATCACTAAG
>CAJZDE010000113.1:0-5212 GCA_915063165.1 uncultured Streptococcus sp. | reverse complement strand
AGAAATATAAAAAGTCCGATAGCGATTCTCCAAATGAACATGTTCGTCATATCCATGTGCAGACAGGGCCCTCAAGTAGAGATGGCGCCATCTAAAGACCGTCATCAGAACCTTGCTGTAAATCAAGGGCGACCAAACATGCAATTTTTGACCACGCAATAAGCAAGCTTCCTTGAGGGATTTGATTTCTTGCTGAATGAGGGGAAAGGAATTGAATACCACAATCAAGGCATAGGCCCAAGACCGTGATAACCCCTTTTGAGCCAAGTACAAGAGAAGCTCTTTTAAGGAAATATTGGAAACAAAGACAAGGCCGATACAAACCGTCACAAAAGCCCTCGTCCCAAGCATCACTGCCTGCGAAGCATCCCCATGTAACTGAATTGCCCAGTAATTAGCCAAAGATGGCAAAATGGCGAGTACGAACATCCAAGCCAACATCTTAAATCGACGGTGATAGAGCATGAAGAGAATACAAAATACGACTACTGAAAGATTGAGAGCAATCGAAGGAAGGAAAGATGTTTCCAAGGATAAAATTAGAAAGAAGAGACTGAGTATCGGTGTCTGGGTTGCTACTTTGATCATACTACCTCACCTCCCCTTGAGCATTGCTACTCAGAAAACTGAGGGGTTTGCTGATTATCACGTCTTTAATATGAAGGAGCCCCTCACTAGTCATCTCGATCCAATAATCAACCACAGAAATCAAGGGATCTAAACGATGGCTAATGATCAAAAAACTTCTTCCTTGATTTCTGTCCTCCAGAATCCACTGACAGAAATAATGACAAGCTCTATCATCCAAACCTGCAAAAGGTTCATCTAGCAAAATCACAGAAGCCTTGCTGGTTAAGATGGTCAATAGCTGAAGAATCTTTTGCTGTCCACCACTTAATTGATAAGGACTCTTATCGAGTGCATGATCCAAATTAAAAAAATGTAATGCTTGGAGAATTCGCTGATTTCTTTCAGAGTCTGAGCTATCTAATTGCAGTTCCTCTCGCAGACTGACTCGGATAAACTGCTTCTCAGCTTCCTGAACAACACCCGTCAGATCACGATACAGACTCTTTTTCTTTTTCAGAACCCAACCCTTCCAACTAATGCACCCCTTATACTTTTGAAATTGAAGAATGGAGCGAAAGAGGGTTGATTTCCCTACACCGTTGTCACCCAGGATACAGGATATCCCTTGGTAGAATGTAAAATCAGCAATCGAAAAGAGGGGGCGATTCCCCAGCTCACAAGTCACACGGTCCATATGGAATAGTTCTGGGCTAGAGGCAACTTCCTTTGAAGCAACCTGTGTCATCTCAGAGGTTGGGATTTTATTTATTTCCCTTAGTTGCCCGTCTCTCAGCTCCACCATATGGTCAATGTAGGCTCCATAGTCTGATAAATCATGGTCGCACAGGATGACTGTCTTCCCATTAGAGGACAACTCTTTTAGAATCTCTAGGATCTCTAGCCTACTTTTTCGATCAATGGAAGCAAAGGGTTCATCCAAGAGATAGACCCTAGGGTTCATAGCAAAAAGAACAGCAAGTGCAGCTTTTTGCTTTTCCCCACCTGATAAGTGATGGATGGGACGGTTCAAGATTGCCTTGCAGCGACATTGCCGGACCACCTCAGCTATTTTAGCATCAATTTCCTGAACGGGATGCCCAATATTTTCCAAGGTAAAAATCAGCTCTTCAAACAAGTTCTCCATGGTAAATTGATGATTGGGATTTTGAAAGAGAATGCCAACCGTCTGGACACGTTCGACGATAGAAAGCTGACTGACCTGACTCCCATCTATCAGGACTTGACCACTATAGGGAAGAGAACTGACTTGAGCAATAATTTGAAAGAGACTGGATTTTCCTGAACCACTGCTCCCAACTAACAAGGTAAAAGCTTGCTCATGAAAAGTAAAATCAATCGGTTCCGAAAAGATTGGTGACTGAATCCCTCTTAATTCCAGCCCCATCTACGCCTTTCCTCCAGCTGCAAACTGATGGTAGAGTTTGACAATGGCACGAACCAAGATGGTACAGAAGAAAAAGACTGAAATAAAACGCACCAAAAGCAAGGAAAGGACAAAAGGAAGAGAAAAGGCGTAGTAACCTAACTTAATGTATTCATAGACAAAGCTAACAAGCGTAATCCCAATACTATTGGCAGTTAGAGAGAGCCAACTTTCATAGCGATTCTTGGTTACGAGAAAACCAAATTCACTTCCCAAGCCTTGAACCAAGCCAGACAATAGGGCGCCTAGGCCGAATTGGCTACCATAAAGAACTTCAGCAAGCGCAGCAAGCACTTCTCCAATCGTTGCACTTCCGACTCTTGGAACAAAGATAGCCGCAATGGGCGCAGCCATACACCAGAGACCAAAGAGGATTTCATTGGCAAAGGCCTGCAAACCAAGAGGGGCCAAGATTAGGGTGAGAATATCAAACAGATAGCCTGAACCCACAAAAACGCCACCAAAAAAGATAGACAAGAAAGCAAGCAAGATAACATCTTTTAACTGCCATTTTTTCAACATAAAAAACTCCTTTTTTAAAGAAAAGTGGGGCATTCAAGGAGAGCTACCGAAAGGCTTGCCGTCAAGCCTATCCTCTTTTGATAAACAAAAAAACTCCAATTACAAACGAGAATTAGAGTTTAGCTTACAAGATTAGACAGTTCTTTTCGACATACGAAAAAAACCTTTTCACATTTCCCTTCGCCAGTATTAACTGTATCAGGTTCAATGGGTATCATCTCAGCCTAAAGCACCCCAAATGTCTTTATTATTTAATTACTGGACCAGTATAACAGAATTTGAAAGCCCTAGCAAGAACTTTGACTGGAAAATATATTTATATAGTTTGTTTGTTCATTCTTTTGATCTACATAAAAGTTTTGAATCTGTCCTATAATTCATAACCAATATCAAAAAAAGCTAATTCCAAAGCAACTGCTTGATTCCAGCGTTCCTGAAGTTCTGTCAAATCTTCTCGATTTTTCCCGACACGATTAAGTTCATCAACTAGAAATTGAACCCACTCTGCAAAGAAAGGACCTCTGTGGAGATTAACCCATTCTAAATGAATATAGGCTTCAGGTAGAACCAAATCTTTAGAACCCCAGTCTAAATAAAGACCTTCTGCAATGACCAGCATGACCAAAAGATGAGCATAGTCTGATGAAGTCACAGCAGAATACATTAGCTCCTGAAACGCTTTTGTTACAGGGTGCAAGTTCACTTCTAGATAGTCATTCTCTGCTACTTTTAACTCTTTGAAAGCCTTTTGGAAATAACCATCCTCATCTGCTTCAAGAAAGCCTAATTGCTTGGCAAAACGAAGTTTGGATTCAAGCTGGTCTGCGTGAGCTACACAGGCACCCAGCATGGATAAGAAGGCATCAAAGAAATGATAATCTTGAATCAGGTAGTCTTTTAAGACCTTATTCTCAATTGTCCCCGCAAAAAGTTCCTTAACAAAACGATGATTGATTGTAGCCTGCCAATCCTTCTGACTGCTTTTTAATAATTCTCCAACAGTCAAACCTGGCTGAAATGCATAGTCTTGTGTTTCCATATTTATTTTTCCTTTCTTTACTCCTTAGTAATCAATAAAATATCAAGAGATACCAAGCAAAATCGTAATTCCACTTGATACTTTTAAAGAACATCGAGGGCATTTGCAGATAGCTACCTAAACAAGCCTATCCTCTTTTGATAAACAAAAAAAACTCCAATTACAAACGAGAATTAGAGTTTAGCTTACAAGATTAGACAGTTCTTTTCGACATACGAAAAAAACCTTTTCACATTTCCCTTCGCCAGTATTAACTGTATCAGGTTCAATGGGTATCATCTCAGCCTAAAGCACCCCAAATGTCTTTATTATTTAATTACTGGACCAGTATAACAGAATTTGAAAGCCCTAGCAAGATATTTGACTGAAAAATATATTTATATAGTCTCCTTTCCTCTTTGCTATGATTTGTTAACCTTTCTCAACACGAGAAAAACCTCCACATAAAGTGAAGGCCGTCTTCTTTATCAATACAATTTCAAGTCACGAGGGTCAACTGGGAAGGTTGGATTGTATGGGTTGTGACGGAGTTTGAAGTGTTTGACATCTTCAATAGTCTGAGTTCCAGATAATTGCATGACTGTCTTCAATTCTGCATTCAAGTGCTCAAAGACTTGACGCACACCAACACTACCACCAAGAGCCAAACCATAGATCACAGGGCGACCAATAGCTACCAAGTCTGCTCCTGAAGCCAAGGCTTTAAAGACGTGTTGACCGCGACGAACACCAGAGTCAAAGACAATTGGCACACGTTTATCAACTGCTTCAGCCACTTCTTGAAGCGAGTCAAAGGATGCTGGTCCACCGTCGATTTGGCGACCACCGTGGTTGGTTACCCAGATACCAGAAGCACCTGCGGCAAGAGAGCGTTCAACGTCCTCACGGCATTGAGGCCCTTTCACATAGACAGGAAGACCTGAGTAAGCAGCGATAAATTCTACATCACGTGGAGACAAGCGTTGTTTAGCTGATTTGTAAACAAAGTCCATTGATTTTCCAGCACCTTCTGGCAGGTATTCCTCAACAATCGGCATGCCAACTGGGAAGACAAAACCATTGCGCTTATCAACCTCACGATTCCCTCCTACAGTTGCATCCGCCGTCAAGACTATCGCTTTGTAGCCTTCAGCCTTCACACGGTCCATGATATGGCGGTTAATTCCATCATCCTTACTAAAGTAAAATTGGAACCAATGAGGTGTTCCTTGAAGAGCTTCCGTAATTTCTGGAAGGTCAACGGTAGAGTAGGAACTAGTTGTATAGAGAGAACCAAATTCATGCACACCACGCGCAGTAGCTACTTCCCCCTGCTCATTTGCTAATTTATGAGCCGCAACAGGCGCCATAATAATTGGTGAAGATAATTTTTCACCTGCAAATTCAATCTCTGTACTTGGATTTTCAACATCACAAAGCGTATGAGGAACAATCAGTTTGTGGTTAAAGGCACGGATGTTCTCGCGTAGAGTGAAAGTATCCTCTGCTCCACTAGCGATATAACCAAAGGCAGCTTTAGGAATGACTTGTTGCGCCATTGGCTCCAAATCATAGGTGTTAATAAAATCTACAGGTCCTTCTGCATTGCTTGTTTTATATGACATAAAGTGTCCTCCTTGTTAAGTAAGCGTTTACTT
>CAJZDE010000112.1:0-5288 GCA_915063165.1 uncultured Streptococcus sp. | reverse complement strand
AATTTTGCCGATTGAAATCTTTCTAAAATTAAAGAAAGGGTTGAGTGAAGAATTTTCTAAGACAGGGAATCGAGCTGTTTTCGAAATCAAGGCTCTTTCTCAAGAATTCTCTAATGAACTCTTGCAGGCCTACTATAGAGAGGCTTTTTCTGAAGGTCCATGTGCAAGTCAGGGGTTTAAATCTCTTTACCAGAATTTAAACGTTCGTGCGGAGGGAAATCAACTCATTATTGAAGGTTCAGAGGCGATTGATAAGGAGCACTTTAAGAAGAATCATCTTCCTAATCTAGCGAAACAACTTGAAAGATTTGGTTTCCCATCCTTTGTATGCCAAATAGAAAAGAACGATGCCCTTACACAAGAGCAGGAGGAAGCCTTTCATGTGGAGAATGAACAGATTGTTCAGGCTGCCAACGAAGAAGCTCTGCGGGCTATGGAGCAACTGGAACAAATGGCTCCTCCAGTAGAAGAGAAGCCAGCTTTTGATTTTCAGGCTAAAAAAGTTGCTGCCAAGCCAAAATTAGACAAGGCAGAAGTGACTCAGATGATTGATGTGACGACTGAGGAAAATCGTTTGGTCTTTGAAGGGGTCGTTTTTGATGTGGAACATAAAGTGACCAGAACTGGTCGCGTTTTGATCAATTTTAAAATGACGGACTACACGTCAAGTTTTTCAATGCAAAAATGGGTTAAGAATGAAGAAGAGGCTCAGAAGTTTGACATCATTAAGAAGAATTCATGGCTCCGAGTTCGTGGGAATGTGGAGATGAATAACTTCACACGCGATTTGACAATGAACGTGCAGGATGTGCAGAAAGTTGTTCACTATGAGCGGAAGGATTTGATGCCAGAAGGTGAGCGTCGAGTTGAGTTTCATGCTCATACAAATATGTCGACTATGGATGCTCTGCCTGAGGTCGAAGAAATCGTTGCGACAGCTGCAAAATGGGGTCACAAAGCGGTAGCAATTACGGACCATGGAAATGTTCAGTCCTTCCCACATGGCTATAAGGCAGCTAAGAAAGCTGGAATTCAGCTGATCTATGGAATGGAAGCCAATATTGTTGAAGACCGTGTTCCTATCGTTTACAACGAAGTGGAGATGGACTTGTCAGAAGCGACCTATGTGGTTTTTGACGTGGAAACGACGGGACTTTCAGCTATCTATAATGACCTGATTCAGGTTGCGGCATCTAAAATGTACAAGGGCAATATTATTGCCGAATTTGATGATTTTATCAATCCTGGGCATCCCTTGTCAGCTTTTACTACTGAGTTGACTGGAATTACAGATGACCATGTCAAAAATGCTAAACCACTGGAACAAGTTTTGCAAGAATTCCAAGAATTCTGCAAGGATACGGTCCTAGTCGCCCATAATGCAACCTTTGACGTTGGTTTTATGAATGCTAATTATGAGCGTCATGGTTTGCCTAAGATTAGCCAGCCAGTAATCGATACGCTAGAGTTTGCTAGAAATCTCTACCCTGAGTATAAACGTCATGGTTTGGGCCCTTTGACTAAGCGTTTTGGTGTGGCTCTGGAACACCACCACATGGCCAACTACGATGCGGAAGCTACTGGTCGTCTGCTTTTCATCTTTATCAAAGAGGTAGCAGACAAACATGGTGTGACGGATTTGGCTAGGTTAAATCTTGATCTAATCAGTCCAGATTCTTATAAAAAAGCTCGAATCAAGCATGCGACTATTTATGTCAAGAATCAGGTGGGGCTGAAGAATATCTTTAAACTGGTTTCTTTGTCTAACACCAAGTATTTTGAAGGGGTGCCACGGATTCCGAGAACGGTTCTAGATGCCCATCGGGAGGGCTTGATTTTGGGGTCGGCTTGCTCGGAGGGTGAAGTTTTTGACGCAGTCGTTTCCCAAGGTGTGGACGCAGCGGTTGAAGTGGCCAAGTATTATGATTTTATCGAGGTCATGACACCATCTATCTATGCTCCCTTGATTGCCAAGGAGCAGGTCAAGGATATGGAGGAACTCCAGACTATTATCAAGAGTTTGATAGAGGTTGGGGACCGTCTTGACAAGCCTGTTCTAGCTACGGGAAATGTCCACTATATCGAACCGGAAGAAGAGATTTACCGTGAAATTATTGTCCGTAGTTTGGGCCAAGGGGCTATGATTAACCGAACCATCGGTCATGGTGAACATGCCCAACCGGCTCCCCTACCGAAGGCTCATTTTAGAACGACCAATGAAATGTTGGATGAATTTGCTTTCTTGGGAGAAGATTTAGCACGCAAATTAGTCATTGAAAACACCAATGCCTTGGCAGATATCTTTGAACCTGTTGAGGTTGTTAAGGGTGACTTGTACACACCTTTCATTGACAAGGCGGAAGAAACGGTCGCCGAGCTGACCTATAAGAAAGCTTTTGAGATTTATGGAAATCCGCTGCCAGATATCGTTGATTTGCGGATTGAAAAAGAATTAACTTCCATTCTGGGGAATGGATTTGCCGTGATTTATCTGGCATCGCAGATGCTGGTGCAACGTTCCAATGAACGGGGCTACTTGGTTGGTTCTCGTGGGTCTGTTGGGTCCAGTTTTGTTGCGACTATGATTGGGATTACGGAGGTTAATCCTCTTTCTCCTCATTATGTTTGTGGTCAGTGTCAGTATAGTGAGTTTATCACGGATGGTTCTTACGGTTCAGGTTTTGATATGCCCAATAAGGACTGTCCAAACTGTGGCCATAAACTCAGCAAAAATGGACAGGATATTCCTTTCGAGACTTTCCTTGGTTTTGATGGAGATAAGGTTCCCGATATTGACTTGAACTTTTCGGGAGAAGACCAGCCTAGCGCTCACTTGGATGTGCGTGATATCTTTGGTGAGGAGTATGCCTTCCGTGCAGGAACGGTTGGTACGGTAGCTGCTAAGACTGCCTATGGATTTGTAAAGGGCTATGAGAGAGACTATGGGAAGTTTTATCGTGATGCAGAGGTGGAACGTCTTGCCCAAGGTGCTGCCGGTGTCAAGCGGACTACAGGACAACACCCAGGAGGAATCGTTGTTATTCCGAACTACATGGATGTCTACGACTTTACGCCTGTCCAGTATCCAGCAGATGATGTGACGGCTGAATGGCAGACGACTCACTTTAACTTCCATGATATCGATGAGAATGTCCTCAAACTCGATGTACTGGGGCATGATGATCCGACCATGATTCGAAAATTGCAGGACTTGTCTGGGATTGACCCTAATGAAATTCCTATGGATGATGAAGGTGTCATGGCCCTCTTTTCTGGGACTGATGTGCTAGGTGTGACTCCTGAACAAATCGGAACGCCAACGGGTATGCTGGGAATTCCAGAATTTGGAACCAACTTTGTACGTGGGATGGTAGATGAGACGCATCCGACGACTTTTGCGGAGTTACTTCAGCTGTCTGGTCTGTCCCACGGTACCGATGTGTGGTTGGGAAATGCCCAGGATTTGATCAAGCAAGGAATTGCGGACCTATCAACCGTTATCGGTTGTCGGGACGACATCATGGTTTACCTCATGCATGCGGGCCTCGAGCCTAAGATGGCTTTTACTATCATGGAACGGGTACGTAAAGGCTTGTGGCTGAAGATTTCTGAAGAGGAGAGAAATGGCTATATCGAAGCCATGAAGGCCAATAAGGTACCAGAGTGGTATATCGAATCCTGTGGAAAAATCAAGTATATGTTCCCTAAGGCCCATGCGGCAGCCTACGTTATGATGGCCTTGCGTGTAGCCTACTTCAAGGTTCACCATCCCATTTATTATTACTGTGCTTACTTCTCAATCCGTGCCAAGGCTTTTGATATCAAGACCATGGGTGCGGGCTTGGATGCCATCAAGCGTAGAATGGAAGAAATCGCTGAAAAACGGAAGAATAATGAAGCCTCTAATGTGGAGATTGACCTCTATACCACTCTTGAGATTGTCAATGAAATGTGGGAACGTGGTTTTAAGTTTGGCAAGTTAGATCTCTATCGTAGTGATGCGACTGAATTTCTCATCGACGGAGATACCCTCATCCCACCATTTGTAGCAATGGATGGTCTGGGAGAGAACGTTGCTAAGCAGTTGGTGCGTGCGCGTGAAGAGGGTGAGTTCCTCTCTAAGACAGAACTGCGCAAGCGTGGCGGACTCTCATCAACCTTGGTTGAGAAGATGGATGAAATGGGGATTCTCGGTAATATGCCAGAGGATAATCAGTTGAGTTTGTTTGATGAGTTGTTTTGATGGATATAGTGAAGCGCCATAGCTGTTGAAAGGTCAAGATTGCAGATTAACGAGTTTTACCGTCATTGGGCATAATCAAATTCAGAAATATATTTTCTTGAGAATGTATATTTTTTGAAGTTTTTAGAGGACGTCATTAAGTTATGACCAATCAAATAAATATTTGTAATAAAAGAAATGGACGGCTGTTTAGCAGTATAAGTTATCAAATATTATTGCTTTGCTGAGATACATGAGGTAAGGATAAAAGGTTGCTTAAAGAGATAGTGATCTAAAGGAGGTTGTAAGTAAGTTGGCTGGGGAAAAAAATAATGCAACATCCAGTTGGAGTGGATATAACCATCAGGGGCAGGTTGGTATTTTTCTTGCTTTGAAAGAATTAAATATGTTGATTCAGAACGATGAAGATTTTAGGGGTTACTCTGTCCAATTTGAAAAAGAAGATGGAGAGGATATTGATATAGTGAAAGGGATTGAAGTTATATCAAGACATCAAGTAAAGGCAAAGAAAAATAAAAAGAATCTTAACGATTATAAAGATGTACTAACTGGATTTAAGGAAGATGGAGTTGAAGAAAATTCTAGATACTTACATACAATTTGTGATGTAATTGGCTTTGAATTATCAGAAGAGGAGTTTAAAGAACTACCATATAAACCCAAATTTATTCCAAATGATAAAAATGTTAAACTATACGAGTATCCTGATGGTTGCAAGTATTGTGACTTGAGTAATGTTAGTGAGTCTAAAATAGATAGTTTTTGTAAGGAAGAAATAAAAAGCTTACTCATTGCACATAGTCCCAGCCTGAAAGATGATGATGAACATATTAAAGAAACTTTATTTGAACTGAAAAATTTACTGTGCACAAAAATAAGAGAGGCGCATGAAGCTGGAGGAAGTGCAAATCCAGTAATTTTATTTCCAGAGATTTACAATATTGTTACTTCTACTGAAAAACGCGAAAGACAATCAATTCGTAGAGCAAAAGGGTTATTTTCACTTTATTGGAATGAAAGTTTTGATAATGATGTTGATAATACA
>CAJZDE010000111.1:0-5330 GCA_915063165.1 uncultured Streptococcus sp. | reverse complement strand
ATAGACTAGTTTTGTCTGACCTAAGCGACTTTTCTAGAGAAATGTTATAATGAAAAACAAAAGGAGGGAAGAAGATGTTTCTAAACATTTTAGCTAGTATTCGTACTAATAATTTTCAAGATGAGCATTGTATAGAAAAAATCCAAGCTCTCTGGCAGGAACAAGAGGAAGCGGTGAAAGAAGCTTTTGCCCAAGGGGAACCGATCTATGCCGTCTATCATGACTATGCCAGTGATTACAAAGGAGACTATAGTCTCTCTATCTGCTGTTTGACAGATGGGGAAGTCTATGATTTTGACACATCTGAGCAGACCTATCAAGTATTTGAGGCTGATAAGGAGGATCCTCAAGCGATTCTTCATGCTTGGCAGAGGATTTGGCAGGCAGAAGAAACAGGTGAGCTACATCGGGACTACACTATTGACTTTGAAAAATACGATCCCGACCAAACGGTGGCTGTCTTTGTTGCGACTCAGCAGCACTGAGTTTTCTGTGTTCCTACCTTAGCTTCATTTTCGCTTAAATTTTCCAATTTTGTTGATTGAGTAGAAAGTTGATTTTTTGAAATAAACTAAAAAATTTTCTTGACAAGCCTTAGCTGTCCTGTTATACTAGTAAGGTACTCAATCGCGGGGATGGCGGAATTGGCAGACGCGCAGGACTAAGGATCCTGTGACCGCTTTAGGTCGTGAGGGTTCAAGTCCCTCTCTCCGCATCAAGTAAGCTGACTTCGGTCAGCTTTTTCTTTTTCCACTAGAGACGCTTAAAAAGGCTAAGTGTCTCCCTGCAATTCTTTAAAATTTCAGGAAAAACTAGCAATTTTAGTGAAAAAGTGATAAAATAAACAATGTAAGTGGTTTAACCACAAAAAATAAGAGGAGGCCTGATAAGAATGGCAATCGTTTCAGCAGAAAAATTTGTCCAAGCAGCTCGTGACAATGGTTACGCAGTTGGTGGATTCAACACAAACAACCTTGAGTGGACTCAAGCTATCCTGCGTGCGGCAGAAGCAAAGAAAGCACCAGTGCTTATCCAAACTTCAATGGGTGCTGCTAAATACATGGGTGGCTACAAAGTTGCTCGTAACTTGATCGCTAACCTTGTAGAATCAATGGGCATCACTGTACCAGTTGCGATTCACTTGGACCATGGTCACTACGAAGATGCACTTGAGTGTATCGAAGTTGGTTACACTTCTATCATGTTTGATGGTTCACACCTTCCAGTAGAAGAAAACCTTAAATTGGCTAAAGATGTTGTTGAAAAAGCACACGCTAAAGGTATCTCAGTAGAAGCTGAAGTTGGTACTATCGGTGGTGAAGAAGACGGTATCATCGGTAAAGGTGAATTGGCTCCAATCGAAGACGCTAAAGCAATGGTTGAAACTGGAATCGACTTCTTGGCAGCAGGTATCGGTAACATCCACGGCCCTTACCCAGCAAACTGGGAAGGTCTTGACCTTGACCACTTGAAGAAATTGACAGAAGCTCTTCCAGGCTTCCCAATCGTATTGCATGGTGGTTCAGGTATTCCTGATGACCAAATCCAAGCAGCTATCAAACTTGGTGTTGCGAAAGTTAACGTTAACACTGAATGCCAAATCGCATTCGCTAACGCAACTCGTAAATTTGCTCGTGACTACGAAGCAAACGAAGCAGAATACGACAAGAAGAAACTCTTCGACCCACGTAAATTCTTGGCTGACGGTGTAAAAGCTATCCAAGCATCAGTTGAAGAACGTATCGACGTATTCGGTTCAGAAGGTAAAGCATAAGAAGCTTGTGAAAGCTTGATATAAAAAGGTTTATCCGATTTGGATAAACCTTTTTTCTTTGTTTTTCCACAAATTTGCCACACTTATATAGTTAACGAATCTAAAATAGGAATGATTAGTCCTTTTGTTTTTTGTGTAACGTGCAAATAGATATCTGTAACACGACTTCCTCTTGTGTGTCCTACACGATTTTGAATTGCTTCGAAAAATGGCAGAGCAGGTTGCTATTCGTCTTAGACGAGCAGGTAAGAAAACAACTGTTGTCTCTATTCATGTAGGCTATTCCAAACAGGAAAATAAAAAATCAATCAACAAACAAAAAAAGATTGAACTAACTAATCATACGGATATGCTAACTAATGTGGTTTTACAGTTATTTCATCAGAAATACAGTTCAGGTGCCGTAAGGAACGTTGCCGTCAACTATTCGGGTCTAGTGGATGAATCGTTTGGGCTAGTTTCTTTATTTGATGATGTTGAAAAAATAGAAAAAGAAGAAAGGCTCCAGTCAGCGATTGACAGCATCCGAGATCAGTTTGGGTTTACTTCACTTTTAAAAGCCAATGCCCTTGAGTCAGCATCAAGAAGCATTGTTAGAAGTAAACTAATCGGAGGTCATTCTGCTGGTGGACTAGATGGTTTAAAATGATTGATCGTTCTTATTTGCCCTATCAGTCAGCCCGAGAATATCAAGACTCAGGTATGCAAAAGTGGATGGGCTTCTTTTTATCTGAACATACCACATCACTAGGAGAAGAGAAATATCGTGTCAATCTAACTAGTGACTTGAACAGAACAGAAAAATTATTGTTACTTTCTCAGCTTTATGTTGGGAATTTAAAGGGTCGCTTTATAGTCAAACAAAAAGCTCAAAAAGTAACTTTGATTGGCGAAGTGAGAGAAATTTCAGCAAAAGAAATATCCCTCAAGACCTATGAAGGATACCAACTGATTCAAGTAGAAGACTTCTTGAGCATCCAGTTATTAGAAGAGGTTATCTATGAGTAGAAAAGAACTCTATGAGAATAAATTGCAGATGGATTATTTCTCAGAAGACTATATCCGATTTGAAGAAGATTTCCAAAAATACTCAGCAATGGATGTACCACTTACTTTTCTGATCGATGATATCTTAAGGACTATGGCAATAAATCAGAAGAACTACTTCAAACTTAATAAAGAAAATTCTAAGGATGGGCGAGATCATTATTTTCATTTTGAAGTGAGTGAAAGTCAATTAATAAGAAAATTAAGTATATAAATATGTAAAGAAAGTAGCAAATTTTCAAGTAATTTGCTACTTTCTTTGATATAATGGGAGATGATAAACTTAAGGAAGTGAAAAAATATGGCAAACGAAGCAACAGCAACTGACCAATACGTCAGAAGAGAGATAGAAAAATTTGGTATCCGCTATGATGAGCAAGGTTCTTCTCATCCTGAAATTGCTAAAGCGCTAAAAGGAGCTAGCAAACAAGGTAAATCTGGAATTGGAAAGCCTGAATTTGTTATGCAGATCTCAGATTACCTTATTGTGATTGAAGATAAAAGGGACAATGATAAACTTATTAATCTTTCCGGGGATGGTTCTATTGCTAAAGATATTCCATCATTGTCAGGTTTTGCTGTAAATGGTGCTGTACACTACGCAAACCATATCGTAACGAAAACAAGCTCTTTTGATGAAGTAATCGCAATAGGTATTACTGGGGATGAGGAATTTCATAGCATTCAACCTGTATTGGTCTCTATCACTGAAGAAGGAATTACTGAAAAAATACTTCCAAAGTTAACTGATCTTCAGGAACTTCATCCAAACAATTTAAATGAATGGTATTCAGTAAATGTACTTGAAGATTATACTGTTGAGCAAAAACGTATCTTTGAATTGCAAAATGTTTCAAAAGAATTACATGAAGATTTACGAAACTACGCTTCGCTCGAAGGTGAGAATAAAGCAACAGTAATTTCTGCAATTCTTTTAGCCCTTAATGAGGAAGATTTTGATATAAAAAAATTAACAGGTAATAAGTATCCTAGAAAAACCGATGGTAGAGAAGATACAACGAGACCAGTAATTGATAATGACGGAATGAGAATTCTAAAAGCAGTTAAAGATTACATTGCATCTGAAGGTGTTATGCCAGAAGACAAGGTCAATATTCTTCTCAATAAGTTCTCGTTTTTAGAAACAAATGTCCGACTGAATGAAAAAAACGAGACATTAGGAGTTACACCGCTTCATTATTTTACTAAAAAATTACAAGATAAAGTTATCCATCACTTTAAACAAAATACAGATTACGATATTTTGGGTAATTTCTACGGTGAGTTTGTGAAGTATGGTGGAAGTGATGGGAATGGTCTTGGAATTGTTTTGACGCCTCACCATATTACGACGCTTATGACGGAATTAATTGATGTGTTACCGACTGATTATGTATTGGATCCTGCTTGTGGTAGTGGCGCTTTTCTTATTTCTGCAATGAATAGAATGACTAAACTAGCGAAGAATAAGGATGAAATAAAGCATATTAAACAGCATCAGCTACTGGGGATAGAGTTGCAGGAGAAGATGTTCACCGTCGCAACAACGAACATGATTTTACGAGGCGATGGTAAAAGTAATTTACAGTTAAATGATATGTTTTCTATTGCTGGTGAAGATATACAAAAGCAGAAAGTAAATAAAATTTTATTTAATCCACCTTATTCTCAAGGGAAAACAGATAAAACTCTAACAGAAATCAATTTTATTCGTCACGCTTTAGATATGCTGGTGACTGGGGGGAAATTAGCGGTGATTGTCCCTCAATCAACGATGGTTGGTAAATCTAAGGAAGAAAAAGAATACAAGAAAAGAATTCTTGAAAAACATACTTTAGATATGGTAATTACTGTAAATAAAGATACCTTCTATGGCGTAGGGACTAATCCTGTTATCGCAGTATTCGAGGCAGGAAAACCACATGATATTGAAAGGAAAAAAGTTAAGTTTATAAACTTCGAAGATGATGGATTTGTAGTGAGAAAACATATTGGTCTGATTGACAACGGTAATGCCAAGAAGCAAAGACACTTCCTCTTTGATGTTATCAATGGTAATAGGGACGATTATTCGACTAAGTTTATGGTAAAATCACCAATCCAAGCAGAGGATGAATGGTTACATAGTTTCTATTACTTTAACGATGAGAAGCCAAGTGAAGCCGATTTTGAAAAAACAATTGCTGATTACCTAACCTTCCAATTCGATATGTATACTCATGGAAGAGGCTATTTATTTGAAGAGGTACAGGATGAAAAATAGGAAATGGAAAGAGTTTAAACTCGCAGAGTTATTCCAAGTAAAACGTGGCAAACGTCTGGTTGAAAGTGATCGTATTCCGGGGATGCGACCATTAATAACAGCAGGTTTTCATAATAGCGGAATTGCCAGTTTTATTGCAAACAGTGAGCAGGAAATTTTTCCTAAAAGCACAATCACGATTGATATGTTTGCAAATGCATTTTACCGTAATTATTCATATAGTGCAGATGACAATATTTTAGTATT
>CAJZDE010000110.1:0-5363 GCA_915063165.1 uncultured Streptococcus sp. | reverse complement strand
GCACTGCGATTCGACTCAAAAAATTGTCTCTAGCTAATGAAAGTCTCTTGATTAAACCCAAAGAAATGTCTCGTTTTGAAGACCATGAGTTGATTATCCTTGAGACGGGCCGTATGGGTGAGCCTATTAATGGACTTCGCAAGATGTCTATTGGTCGCCACCGCTATGTGGAAATCAAAGATGGGGACTTGGTCTATATCGTAACGACTCCATCTATCGCCAAAGAAGCTGTCATGGCGCGTGTAGAGAACATGATCTACCAAGCTGGTGGTGTGGTGAAACTCATTACCCAAAGCTTGCGAGTATCCGGACACGGGAATGCGCGTGATTTGCAGTTGATGATCAATCTTTTGCAACCAAATTACCTCTTCCCTATCCAAGGGGAGTATCGTGAGTTGGATGCGCATGCCAAGGCTGCCATGGCAGTTGGAATGTTGCCAGAGCGTATCTTCATCCCTAAAAAAGGAACGACCATGTCTTATGAACATGGGGACTTTGTCCCAGCTGGAGCAGTTTCTGCAGGGGATGTCTTGATTGACGGAAATGCCATCGGGGATGTTGGAAATGTGGTCCTTCGTGACCGTAAGGTCTTGTCAGAGGATGGAATCTTTATCGTGGCGATCACTGTCAACCGTCGTGAGAAGAAAATTGTGGCCAAGGCCCGTGTTCACACGCGTGGATTTGTTTATCTCAAGAAGAGTCGTGACATTCTCCGTGAAAGTTCAGAATTGATTAACCAAACGGTAGAAGGGTATCTTCAAGGTGACGACTTTGACTGGGCTGATCTCAAAGGGAAGGTCCGTGACAATCTGACCAAGTACCTCTTTGATCAAACCAAGCGTCGTCCAGCAATCTTGCCAGTCGTGATGGAAGCAAAATAATAAGCAACATACCTACAGAAAAAGTCGAATTTCGGCTTTTTCTTATAGAAATAGTATAAAGGAGAAAACCATGGCAGTTATGAATATCGAGTATTACTCTGAAGTTTTGGATATGGAGTGGGGCGTTACCGTACTCTATCCAGATGCTAGTCGGGTAACAGAATCAGAGTGCACAGATATTCCTGTTCTTTATCTTTTGCACGGAATGTCAGGAAACCAAAATAGCTGGCTCAAACGTACCAATGTCGAACGCTTGTTGCGTGGAACCAATCTCATTGTTATCATGCCCAATACTAGCAATGGCTGGTACACAGATACTCAGTATGGCTATAACTACTATACTGCTCTAGCAGAAGAACTCCCCCAAGTCATGAAACGTTTCTTCCCCAATATGACCAGCAAGCGAGAAAAGACCTTCATAGCAGGTCTCTCCATGGGAGGATATGGTTCCTTCAAACTGGCTCTATCGACAAATCGTTTTTCTCATGCGGCTAGTTTTTCTGGTGCGCTCAGTTTTCAAGAATTTTCTCCTGAAAGTCAGGATCTGGGGTCACTTGCCTACTGGCGAGGAGTTTTTGGAGAGATTAAAGACTGGACAGCTAGCCCTCATTCGCTTGAAAGCACGGCTGCAAAATCTGATAAAAAGACCAAACTATGGGCTTGGTGTGGGGAACAAGACTATCTTTACTCAGCCAATAACCTCGCAGTGAAAAACCTCAAAAAACTAGGTTTTGAGGTGACCTATAGTCATAGTCCAGGTAAGCACGAGTGGTACTACTGGGAAAAACAATTGGAGCGTTTTTTAGCTACTCTACCAATTGACTTTGTCTTGGAAGAACGTTTATCTTAGTTTTAGGTTTCTTTCAGCTTTCTTCAGTAAAATAGAGAATCTATCTTGATCAAGGAGAATGTGATTTCAAGATAGGTTCTTATTTTTATGAAAGGTGGGGCGTCATGTTCTGGATTATTCGATTATTCTTCCGATTTCTTTTGGGAATTTGGCGTTTCTTCTGGCGTCTGGTTTGGACTGTGGTCATTCTACTGATCATTGCCTTTGGAGTGGTTTGGTATCTGACAGGTGATTTTCATTCTGCGGTCAATCAGGTTGAAAAAATGAGCAAGATTGGTCAAGGTGGCTGGAATCAATGGAAGGAGACGGGAACGCTGGAAGTCTTGTCTCAGACAGACAGTCACCAACATGCAGAAGGCAAGTGGGCTCAAGCCTCAGCTCGCATCTATATTGAGCCTCAAATGGATGAAACCTTCCAAGGTGCCTATGCAGAAGCCATAAAAAACTGGAATCAAACGGGAGCCTTTACCTTTGAGGTGGTTGCGGATCCTAGCCAGGCAGATATTGTGGCAAGTGAGATGAATGATGGATCGACCGCTGTAGCAGGTCAAGCCGAGAGTCAAACCAATTTGTTAACCAAACAATTTATATCTGTAACGGTTCGCCTGAATCACTATTATCTATCCAATCCAAACTATGGTTATTCTTATGACCGAATCGTGCACACGGCGGAGCACGAGCTGGGGCATGCCATCGGTTTGGATCATACCAACGAGACTTCTGTCATGCAGCCAGCAGGTTCCTATTATGGGATTCAGCCTCAGGATGTGACAGCTGTTCAAGAACTCTATACCAGTAGCGACTAGATGAAGTCGGTGCAATCTGAAAAGAAATCAAAGCTCCTCCAACAAGTGATTGGTGGGGCTTTTTGTTCGTCCTGTTACGGCCTTTTTGCTATAATAGAACTATGAATAACTTGATCAAATCAAAACTAGAGCTCCTGCCGACCAGCCCTGGTTGTTACATTCACAAGGATAAAAATGGCACCATTATTTATGTAGGAAAGGCTAAAAATCTGCGCAACCGTGTGCGCTCCTATTTCCGTGGCAGTCATGATACCAAGACAGAAGCTCTGGTATCTGAGATTGTGGATTTTGAATTTATCGTCACTGAGTCCAATATTGAGGCGCTTCTCCTAGAAATTAACCTGATCAAGGAGAATAAACCTAAATATAATATCATGCTCAAGGATGATAAGTCTTATCCCTTCATCAAAATCACCAATGAGCGTTATCCTCGATTGATTATCACCCGTCAGGTCAAAAAGGACGGAAGTCTTTATTTTGGACCTTATCCTGATGTGGGGGCAGCCAATGAAATTAAGCGGTTGCTGGATCGGATTTTCCCTTTTCGGAAATGTACCTATCCGCCGTCTAAGGTCTGTTTTTACTACCATATCGGCCAGTGTATGGCCCACACCATCTGTAAAAAGGATGAGGCCTATTTCAAGTCCATGGCTCAGGAGGTTTCTGATTTCCTAAAAGGGCAGGATGACAAAATCATCGATGACCTCAAGGGCAAGATAGCAAAGGCAGCTCAAAGCATGGAGTTTGAACGTGCGGCGGAATACCGTGACCTGATTCAGGCCATTGGAACACTTCGGACTAAGCAAAGGGTCATGGCAAAAGATTTGCAAAATCGTGATGTCTTTGGCTACTATGTGGATAAGGGCTGGATGTGTGTTCAGGTTTTCTTTGTCCGTCAGGGAAAACTCATCGAGCGGGATGTCAATCTCTTCCCCTACTACAATGATCCGGATGAGGACTTCTTGACCTATGTGGGACAATTCTATCAAGAAAAATCTCACCTGGTTCCTAATGAGGTATTGATTCCGCAAGATATCGATGAAGAAGCAGTCAAGGCCTTGGTGGATACCAAGATTCTCAAACCTCAACGTGGAGAGAAAAAACAACTGGTCAATCTAGCCATAAAAAATGCCCGTGTTAGTCTGGAGCAGAAGTTCAATCTGCTAGAGAAATCTGTTGAAAAGACCCAAGGAGCTATTGAAAATCTGGGACGCTTGCTTCAAATTCCGACCCCAGTCCGCATCGAATCCTTCGATAACTCTAATATCATGGGAACAAGTCCTGTTTCAGCTATGGTGGTCTTTGTCAATGGCAAACCAAGTAAAAAAGACTACCGAAAGTACAAGATAAAAACGGTTGTCGGTCCAGATGATTATGCCAGTATGCGTGAAGTCATTCGCAGGCGTTATGGTCGAGTTCAACGAGAAGATTTAACTCCGCCAGATTTGATTGTCATTGATGGGGGACAAGGTCAAGTCAATATCGCAAAGCAAGTCATCCAAGAAGAGCTAGGTTTGGATATCCCAATTGCAGGTCTGCAAAAGAATGATAAGCACCAAACCCATGAACTGCTCTTCGGAGATCCACTGGAAGTGGTGGAGTTGTCTCGCAATTCTCAGGAATTTTTCCTCCTCCAACGCATCCAAGATGAGGTGCACCGCTTTGCTATCACCTTCCACCGCCAACTGCGCTCAAAAAATTCCTTTTCATCACAACTGGATGGGATTGATGGTCTGGGGCCTAAACGCAAGCAGAATCTCATGAAGCATTTCAAGTCTCTAACTAAAATCAAGGAAGCTAGTGTGGATGAGATTGTCGAAATTGGGGTACCAAGGGCAGTCGCAGAAGCTGTTCAGAGAAAGTTGAACCCGCATGAAGAAGTGGAGTTGGCTCAAGTAGCAGAAGAGAGAGTAGATTACCAAACGGAAGGAAATCATCATGAACCATAAAATCGCAATTTTATCAGATATTCATGGCAATGCAACGGCATTAGAAGCAGTGATTGCAGATGCTAAACATCAAGGAGTCAGTGAATATTGGTTTCTGGGAGATATTTTTCTTCCCGGGCCAGGTGCAAATGATCTGGTTGCTTTGCTAAAGGATCTGCCTATCACAGCGACTGTCCGCGGAAACTGGGATGATTGTGTCCTTGAGGCCTTAGATGGGCAATATGGCTTAGAAGATCCACAGGAAGTCCAGCTCTTGCGATTGGCCCAGTTTTTGATGGAACGAATGGATCCTGAAACGATTGTCTGGCTACGAAGTTTACCTATGCTAGAAAAGAAAGAAGTTGATGGACTGCGCTTTTCTCTCTCTCATAATTTACCTGACAAAAATTATGGAGGTGACTTGTTGGTTGGGAATGATACAGAAAAATTTGACCAACTGCTAGATGTGGAAACGGACGTGGCAGTCTATGGTCATGTTCACAAGCAGTTGCTTCGTTATGGAAGCCATGGGCAACAAATCATCAATCCAGGTACGATTGGCATGCCCTATTTTGACTGGGAGGCGTTAAAAAACCACCGTGCCCAGTATGCCGTGATAGAAGTGGAAGATGGGGAATTGGTAAATATTCTATTTCGAAAAGTTTCTTATGATTATGAAGCGGAGTTAGAATTGGCCAAGTCCAAGGGTCTTCCCTTTATCGAAATGTATGAAGAATTACGACGAGAAGATAACTATCGGGGGCACAATCTGGAACTCTTAACTAGTTTAATTGAAAAGTATGGGTATGTAGAGGATGTGAAGAAATTTTTGGAGGCTATAAAGTCAAAGTATAAGATAGACTAGTTTCTTTAAACCCCTGAAAATTAGTTGGAACTG